>JAZFSR010000350.1:0-3594 GCA_036446295.1 Candidatus Aminicenantaceae bacterium | reverse complement strand
AGTTCATGATGTCGATACCCTGGTGGCATACCGAGGTGCAGAGGTTGCAGGAGATGCATTTCTTTTTGTCAGCAAAAACTTGAAATCCAAAATTAAGCCTCGATTGACAGGTTGGTTCGCTCACAATAATCCATTCGCTTTTTCTTCTGATATGGAGTTTACCGAAGGGGCATACAAGTTTATGTCTGGAACTCCTGCTGTTCCCAGTCTCTACACAGCTTCAGCAGGATTGGACATCATTGCAAATGTCGGAGTCTCAAAGATACGTGAAAAATCACAGGAACAAACACGTTTGATAATAGATAAAGCTGCTGAGAGAGGCTTCATTTTATTCTCACCCGACGAGGATGGATCTCGGGGAGGATCTGTTTCTATTTCTATCCCTTATGGATATCCGGTCAAACAGGCTTTAGAAGAACACGGCATCATTATCGATTACCGGAAGGGTGTTGGCCGGGAACCTGATATTATTCGAGTGGGACCGCATTTTTACACAAGAGACGAAGAGATCAATGTTTTTTTTGATACTCTCGATGAGATCTATTCCTCCGAGGAATACAAAAATTATCCGGACGAAATCAAAACCGTTACCTAATTATCTTTCTAGATCACAGAAATAGGGATTCACATCTCTCCTTTCCCTTGTTCTTCAGGCGCATAAGAGGCATAATAGATACATTAAAAAAGTTTTCAAGATGTTTTTCTGAAAATTAAAGGAACACACTGATAATACAGAGATTAAAGAAAATATCGATATTTTTTTTGAATTATTCATGATAGAAGGTTTATGGAGGTGAAGAGATTTAAGCTGAAGGTTGGATTGATCCTTTTGCTTTTCTGTTTCCATACGACAATTCTTGCCGAAATATTTTATCCTTGGAAAGATGTCTATATCGGTGCTTTGGAGGGAAAGTCATGGTTTGGCTTAGTTCTAGCCCCTCAGACGGACTGTGCTTTTTCTTTCCGGTTCAGAGTAAAAAAAGACGAGTCCCTCGCAGATAGCGAAGAATTGTTTTATCTGATTTCCGAAGTCGGACCGCATTCACCGGACGGCCAGTATTCAAGACTAAAGGTTGACCTCGGGCTGCCTTTTAGTGAAAAGGAAAACACTCCTATCCTGAGAAAACCCTCTCTCAGAAAGGACACGATGGTGCTTGAGTGGTCCCGTCAGGATGAAAGGATTGTGATCGGAAAAATTGTTGTTCCTGATAACATAGATTTGCACATGATCCATTATTTCCCGTGGGATACCCAAGGGGAATACAGTATTCTTTCCGACAATCAGATAGGTGGTGAGAGCCGGTCTGCTAAAAAGTTCTATTATCTCCTTTGGACAAACCGTTCCGGTAATACCAATAGGGTGACGCAGGTTTCGGAACTCGTCATTCCCTATGCACTGCAGAAAGACAATGCCCTCTATTTTGCAGCCGGAGTTGGAGAAGATCTAGATATCCTGAGTGATCAAATCTACAGGTATAAAAATGCGAGATTGATTGATAGCATTCTTAAACAGGAAAAAAGTAGATATGAAAAATCTCGAGTTAAAATTGATGGATTATATCAGGGTGCGGCTAAATCCATCACCAATAATCTTTTCTGGTCTCTGCTCTACCAACCTGGAAAACACAGGATTTATACTCCCCCTAGTCGCAGCGGGTGGCTCTCTCGTCCAGAAGAAAATCAGGATCACTGGACTATTTTCGAATGGAATTCTTTTTTTAACGCTTTGGAAGTTTCGATAGAAAGTTTTAAACATGCCGGAGAAATTGTTGCATCTGTTTTAGAGACGCAGTATCCCAATGGAAACATTCCCAATTGGCGGAGCCGTCTTGACGGAACTCCCGACCGGTCTCAACCTCCCATAGGTTCGTATATCGTGCTCAAGTTGTTCCAGAAAAACAAGGATATGGAGCTTCTTGAATACGCCTTTCCTTTTTTAAAGAAGTGGCACTCTTTTTGGTTGGCAAAAAAGGAGAACGGTCAAGCTCGAAGAGATGGAAATGGTGATGGATTACTGGAATGGGGTTCGGATAATAAATTAGTTTCAGAGAATGACAAAGGGGGGAATGACGAGGCCAATGGAGCGTTGCGTGCAAAATTGGAATCAGGTCAGGAAGATCTTCCCAACTGGGATGGTGTTGAATATAGCAATAGAAGCAACACTTTGGTTATGAATTGTCTTGATCTGAACTCCCTATATACTTTGGATGCATGGTGTCTTTCCCAAATCGCCAACATTCTTGATTATAGAGAAGATTATGATACTTTTCTCCGTGAATATGAATATATGAAACAGCGTGTGGACGAATATTTCTGGGATGAGAAAGAAGGATTTTATTTTGACCGTTATTGGAATGGTAATTTTTCGACACGCAAGGCCGCATCCAACTTCTATCCACTCCTGGCACGGATTCCGGATGAAAAAAAAGCAGCGCAGATGAAAATGCACCTCCTTGATGACAGCGAATTCTGGGGGGATTATGTTATCCCTACGATATCTCGTGACGATCCGGCTTTCAGGAGAAACCAGCAGAGTTGGCGAGGAACTATTAGTCCGCCCACGAATTATCTTGTCTATCAGGGATTAAAAGCCTATGGATTCGATACTGTCGCGTCTGAATTTGCAAAAAAAAGTGAGTTCATCTTTATGCGAAGCTGGAAAAATTTTCAGATTTCTCCTGAAAACTATGATTCCCGAACCGGTGAAGCTGCAGGGCGTCGCTACCTGAGTTGGGGACCTCTTTTTTCGCTCATTGCCGTAGAGGAATACCTGGATATCACACCTTGGGATGGATTCAGGTTTGGGATGATCGATCCGGAACGAAGGGGAAGACTCTCTCGGATCTCTATCCAAGAGAGGCATTATGATGTGGAAATATCTCGAAAAAAAATGCGCCTTCTCGAGGAAGGAAAGACAATCCTTGAAACCAATGGCGGGGCTGTTTTTCGTCAGTTTATTTATTCAGAGAATGAAATTTCTTTTGATTTTAAATCCCTGAAAAAAAGAAAGATCAATATTCGTTTTCTCGTGAAGGGCAGATATCAGCTTCTTGTTGATGATTTGGATAAAGGGATTTTTGCAGGGAAGCAGATCAAGTTTAAGATTCCTGCCGGGGAACATTCAGTCCATATTCTGCTGCTCGAAAAAGTGGAATAATCCTATTTCACGGCTTCATGAATGGCCGCTATCCCCCCAAGTTTATTTGTGTGATCCACCCGGGAAAATCCGACGGATCTGAGGATGAATGACAGCTCATTTGCGCTGTAAAATCGCGGAATCGTATAGGCGAGATAGCGGTATCCGGATTGTGATCCTGAAATAATGGTACCGAAGGGTTGGACAAATTCCGCAGCACACGTCTAAAATTTTACGTCCTTTCAGCTTTGCTGCACTCTGTGCCGCCCATTTTCTCCATAGGATGTCAAAACCAAAAGTTAAGACATGATTGACCAATTCATAAGTTTCGGCCACTTCGGAATATATTAGTTGAACTCCTTTTCGCATCTGCAGCAACCTCGACTCGTTAATTATCCAGGTTCGCCTGAATTATTTATAAAAACCAATTATAGTGAAATGTATTGCTCAAGAAAAGC
>JAZFSR010000349.1:0-4019 GCA_036446295.1 Candidatus Aminicenantaceae bacterium | reverse complement strand
GAGCGACTTCATCGTGGCCGGACGGTCATTGAGGCTGTTTATTGCCATTGCCTCCCTAACAGGGACTGAGCTGGGTCTGGTTACCGTCATGTACAATTCCCAGTTGGGATTTCTACACGGATTTTCTGCCTTTCATATCGCGATCATTGAGACAGTCTGCATATTGGCCATCGGACTGACAGGCTTTATCGTCTACAAACTTCGCCAGCTCAAGGTCATGACCATTCCCGAGTTTTATGAAATACGCTTTGGAAAAAACGTGCGCATCTGGGGTGGGTTTATCCTTGCCTTAGGAGGGATTCTCAATATGGGTCTCTTTCTCCAGGCTGGCGCTCGATTTATGATGGGTGTGACGGGATACAGCAATCCCGCTGGTCTGAAATTATTCATGTCGGCCATGCTGATCATGGTCCTGATCTACACCGTTGCAGGAGGCATGATCTCCGTTGTGATCAATGATTTTTTGCAGTTTATCGTCCTGTCCATCGGCATGATTATTGGATCGATCTTCGCCATCAAAGCCATCGGATGGAATAACCTTTTTAAAATTCCCGAATCGGTCGACAGTGCCTCCTGGTTTAATCCTGTGGCGGAGGGATCGGAATTTGGCACGATCTATGTCATCTTTATGGTTGCCCTCACTTTTTCTGCCGGAGCTCTCTGGCAGTCAGGGACACTCCGTGCTCTATCGGCCAAAACACCCAAAGTCGCCAAACAGCTGTATGCCTGGAGTTCCGTGTCTTACCTGGCCCGCCGGGTTATACCCATGCTCTGGGGAATCTGTGCCTTCATTTTTGTCTCACAAACGCCCAAACTCCTTGCGGCGTTTCAGGGACCAGAGGCTCTCAACAGCGAATTCGGCATGCCCATATTTATCGCCAAAGTTCTGCCCAGTGGATTATTAGGCTTGATCACTGCAGGTATGCTTGCCGCTTTTATGTCCACACATGACAGTTATCTGCTGAGCTGGAGCTCGGTGATCACTCAAGACATCATCGCTCCTCTCAGGAAAAACTCTCTCTCGGATAAATCACGTCTTTTGATTACGAGAATTTGCATCGTTAGCATAGGGATATTCCTTCTCATTTGGGGCCTCTGGTTCGAAGCACCTGTTTCTCTTTGGAACTACATGGCCGTCACTGGAACAATTTATTTGGCTGGAGCTTTTACCGTGGTCACAGCCGGACTGTACTGGAAGAGGGCCAGCAAAACGGGGGCTATGATTGCACTTTTTGCAGGATTGATCGCCATCCTGGGAATTGGACCATGGACAAGGGGTGAAAACGTCCCTTTTTATCTCACGGATAAGTTTATCGGCGTGATAACCTTTGCCACTGCAATTCTGGGGATGATATTTGGATCACTTCTTTTCCCGGACAAGAAAAAAGCGGAGGAGGAAGGACAATGACTTGGATGCAGTTCTGGAAATTCATTTTGATATTGACTTTAATCGCCTATTCACTCCTCGTCATCATCGTCTCTATTGGCGGCATGAAAAATCTCGTCCAAATGCTCAAAGAACTCAAAGAACCCCCCGATCAATCAGAAGAATAATATTTTTTAAGGTTATTTTCATTATTCAAATTCGGTTTGACTATAGACTTCTCTTCCATTTAAGATAGTTTTTTTTATATTAAATTCCCTGTCAAACATGACGAGATTCCCCTGATATCCTTCTTTTAAGCTTCCCATCCTTTTTTCCAGTCCGAGAATACGCGCCGGATTTAATGTCACCATTTTAACCACTTCAGGAACACTCAGCTCACACCATTTCGAAACATTTTTCACGGCCTTATTCAGAGACATAACACTCCCGGCCAGAGTGTTCGATTCCAATAAGGCCGCTTTTTCTCCTTCAACAAAAACCTGTGAATTTCCAATTTCATACACGCCGTCTCCCAGTCCGGATACCTTGACGGAATCTGTTACCAGACAAATACGGTCGACTCCCATTTGTGTAATAGCGGTCCGGACAGAAGCCGGATGAACATGCACACCGTCGGCAATAATCTCGCATGTCACTGTATCTGAATCCAGAACGGCACCGACAACTCCTGGTTCACGGTGATGGAAGTCTCTCATCGCATTAAACAAATGTGTCGCATGGGACACTCCTGCTTTGAAACTCTCGTTGGCCTGTGAATACGTTGCGTTGGAATGTCCGATAGCCACAATCACACCTCTTTTTCTAAATTCCGGAATCAGATTCAGATATTGTGGAATTTCCGGAGCCAGAGGAATGATAGCCGTCAGCCCATTCACCGCATCCAAGATTCGCTTTGTCTCTTCATCATTGAGATTGCCGACAAATTGAGAGTTGTGTGCTCCCCTTTTATTCACATTGATGAATGGACCTTCGAGGTACACACCCAGAATTTCCGATTCCAAAGATAGGGCTTGTGCCGCTTTGACATTTTCCACTGCACGGACAAGAGAAGCAAAGGACGCAGACATTGTGGCCCCGACAAACCCGGTCACACCATAACGGGCTTGAAAGGATGCGATGGTTTTCAGACTCTCGCTATCGGCATCCAGGATGTCTTTACCGAGAGCGCCGTGGAGATGGAGATCGATAAAGCCGGGAGCGATAAAGTTTTCCCCCAGATCGAAGATCTCAAAACCGGTGTCAAAAGCCGCTTTCCCCAATTCGGATACAGAGAGAATTCTCTCTCCCTCGACAACAACCATCCCCCTAGGCAGGAGCCGATCAGGTAAAACTAGTTTTCCTATATATCCTTTTTTCAGGAGTTATCTCTTCATCAAGTCTGCCATCGAAATTTTATCCTGCTTTTTATATCCTTCAGGTACGGTATAGGTCCCTGCCGGAGCCGCTTTCTTGGAGATTTCGACGACTTCCTGGTAGGAGTTGATGTCCGATCCCATCATATTCATGGTTGTCTCGCTCCTAATCTGGAATCCCTCAATTTTTGCCATTTCCTGGATAGATTGATCGTTCAATTGCATGTTCACCTTTGCCACTTCCATATTTTTGTCCATGAACTCCTTCCAGTCAAAAGGGACGTCTTTGCTGGCCCAGACCTTTGTTTTCATCTGGAGCATCATCATATCTATGTTGACATCATAACCCTCACATTTCCAGTTATTTATGGTCGCCGTTTCACCGGTCGGCTGGATCGTCATCGAAGTGCTGAGCCTCATCTGCGCCATCTGAGCCGCCTCAGCCGGAATGTACTTGGAAAGATCGACAGGGATTTCCATTTCTACATATGTTTTTCTTTCAATATTGACCATAAAAACAACCTTTTTAGCCATATCGACAATGATGGACACCCCAGGCGAAAGCAAAGCCATTTTGTCGTCCGTAAACCAAATTTCGCTGAAAGCATCTACGGCCGGCTGGTTTTGACCCATCATATTGACGGCGTCTGTATGAATCTTCTGTTTGATATAAACGTCGGCCGTGACAATTCCGGTTGTTAGAACAATTAAAATAAATATAAACAAAATCTTTTTCATTGGTTCACCTCCATAGAGATTTTATAACACGCCATCCTCACATTTTCAAATTTACTGCAATCAAAACATGAGGTCTTGAAGCGAGAGGCGGTCTTTTTTTGTGTAATCACTGGGAAGAGTGTAGATGTTATCGGGAACAGACTTCCTGGCCATTTCTACGACTTCCTGAATGGACTCCATTTCGGCTCCCATAAAACTAAGGGTCATTTCCGTACGGAAATGGAATCCTCCAATTTTTAATAATTCAGCGACAGCATTATCGGTCAACAAATGGGTCACTTTAGCCAGTTCAGGAAACATCTCCTCCAAATAGGTTTTCTCATCAAAGGGAACATCGAGAGTCGCCCACACTCTCATCTTCATCGATATCATTAAAGATTCGATATCCACTTCATACACCCTGCACTCTCTCTTGTCGAATTTCTGGAATTCTTCTGTCGTGGTCACAGAAACGGTGACTTGTCCCATAAGCTGTTCTAGAGGTTCCGGGAAATACTTGTGGATATCAACAGGAATAGTCATTTCAACATAGGATTTTTGCA
>JAZFSR010000348.1:0-2709 GCA_036446295.1 Candidatus Aminicenantaceae bacterium | reverse complement strand
GCAGTTGACTTTAGATAAAGACAAACATATAGATGAACTCATTGTCAGCTGCTGCTTCTCTGTATCGGAAGCTCTTTCTGCGCTCTTGAATTTAGAATTAAAAGGACTTATTATCCAGTTGCCTGGAAAATATTTTATGAGGAAATTGTAATGGCAAAAAATTTAGTGATAGTTGAATCACCGGCAAAAGCGAAAACTTTGGGCCGCTATCTAGGCGGAGATTATGATGTAAGGGCGTCTGTCGGGCATATCCGAGACCTTCCTAAAAACAAGTTGGGCGTGGATATAGAAAATGACTTCCAGCCTGAGTATAAGATCATTGAAAATAGAGAGAGTGTGGTCAGGGACCTCCAGAAAGCGGCGAAAGCCAGCAGTTCGGTTTTTCTTGCGGCCGATCCGGACAGAGAGGGGGAGGCCATCTGCGGGCATTTGCAGTCCGTTCTGGAAGACTACAACTCCAATATCTTCCGTGTGCTCTTCCACGAGATCACTAAGAGTGCCGTCAAGGAAGCCTTCGACCATATCGGGCAGCTCGATAAGGGAAAGATAAAGGCCCAGCAGACACGCCGGATCCTGGACCGTTTGGTGGGATATCTCATCAGTCCTCTGCTCTGGAAAAAAATCGGCCGGGGACTGAGTGCGGGACGTGTGCAGTCCATAGCGGTGCGTCTAATCTGTGAGAGGGAGCAGGAGATCAGGGATTTCGTGGCCGAGGAGTTCTGGACGATAGGGGCGAATCTCAAGGTGGAAAATCCACCGGAATTTAAGGCAAATTTGGTCAAAATCGATGGGAAAAAGGCCAAAATTGAAGATGAAGAAAAAGCGCAGTCTATTGTCACAGATCTGAATGCGCTGCCTTATAGACTCGATGATGTGCAGGTCAAAGCCAAAAAACGGAATCCAAGCCCGCCCTATATCACAAGCAGCCTGCAGCAGGACTGTTTCCGGAGGCTCAGGTTTCCGGTCAGAAAGACCATGTCCGTCGCACAAAAACTCTACGAGGGACTCGAGATTGGAGATAAGGGGTTGACCGGGCTGATTACCTATATGAGAACAGATTCTTTCCGCGTGTCCGATGAGGCTGTGGCCGGCGTGCGGGAGTATATAAAACAAACATATTCTGAGAAGTATCTGCCGAGTACATCACGTGTTTATAAGAACAAAAAGAAGGCCCAGGATGCTCATGAGGCCATCCGGCCCACATCGTTTGACTGTCCCCCGGAAAAGGTTGAGTCCTATCTGACGAGCGAGGAGTTTAGGCTGTATTCCATGATATGGAAACGGTTTGTGGCTTCTCAGATGAATCCTGCAGAGATCGAGGAGACCGTTTTTGATATCAGTGCGGGGAAATATCTGCTGAAGGCTAAGGGAGAAGTCATTAAATTTGACGGTTTTTTAGTTCTGTCTCCCAAAAAAGACGAGATCGAGGACGAGAAGGACGAGAAAGACGAGAAGGACAATAAACTCCTGCCCAAAGCTTTGCCAGGCGAGGAACTTGAGTTTTTGAGTCTCGAATCCAAACAGAACTTCACTCAGCCGCCGCCGCGCTACACTGAGGGCAGCCTGGTCAAAGAGCTCGAAGCGAGAGGAATCGGACGGCCAAGCACTTATGCGCCCATAATTGCCACTATTCAGAGCCGTGATTATGTAGTGCGGGAGAAGGGGAAGTTTATTCCCACCGAGATTGGTCTTTTTGTCAACGCCTATCTGATCAAAAATTTTCCGAATCTAATGGAGTTCAAATTTACAGCTAATCTGGAGGAAAAACTGGACCTCATCAGCGAGGGGGAGCAGGATTGGCTTGAATATTTAAGGTCGTACTATGTGCTCCTCGATAAAGATTTAAAAGAGGCGGGAGAGGATGAAGGAGTGCGCGGCACGGGGATTCCGCTTGAGGAAAAGTGCCCCGACTGCGGGAAAAAACTTGTGATCAAGTCCGGGCGGTTTGGCCGTTTTAAGGCATGCTCGGGATACCCGGACTGTACGTTTAAGGAGAGTATGCAGAAAAAAGAAGTAAAGGAACTCGATGAGGACTGCCCGAAGTGTGGATCCAAGATGGTGATGCGCCATGGGCGATACGGGCCTTTTGTGGCCTGTTCCAACTATCCCGAATGCAAATATATAAAAAGCGATAAAAAAGATACGGGGATTAAATGTCCTGAAGAAGATTGCAGTGGAACGTTCGTGCAGAGGAAGACACGGAAGGGGAGAATCTTTTACGGGTGCAGCCGTTATCCCAAATGTAAACATGCCACATGGGATGAACCCGTGGACCGGCCCTGTCCGGAATGCGAACGGGAGTTTGTGCTCAAGAAGAGTCCGATAAATGGCCAGCCTCATTTCTACTGCGGGAAAGAGGGATGCAGCTACAAGGAAGACACCGAAAACGAAAAGCTCTGGGAGAAGAAGAAAGAAGAATAAAGAAAGGATTATGGATTATGGAGTAAGGATTAGGGTAGAATTGGGATGGTCACACTGTCATTGCGAGGAATGAGTAGTTTTTATGAATATGGGGATAGACAAAGAACTTACTCAATTCCTCTCCTTTCTCAAACACGAAAGAAATGCTTCGCCTCATACGATCGCCGGCTATAGGCGCGATCTCCATCAGCTGTCGCTGTTTTTAAGCGAAAAAAAAGTCTCCTTGACCATGGTGGACAATATTGTGCTGCGGTCTTTTCTTGCGACTCTCTATGAGAGAGAAATCAA
>JAZFSR010000347.1:0-8367 GCA_036446295.1 Candidatus Aminicenantaceae bacterium | reverse complement strand
GTAAAAAGGATTAGTTTTTTCATGAAATCCGGCTAGTTTTGATATTACCAAAGCACATGATGGTTGTAAAGACCCTATTGACCAACCTGTGCTCTTTGGATATAATTTCTTATCCATAAGCCCCATTCCATAGAGGCAGGATAAAAAAATGTTTGGAAGCATCGGAATGATGGAACTCGTCGCCATATTGGCCATCGCACTCTTGGTTTTCGGCCCTAAAAAACTTCCTGAAGTCGGCCGGTCAATCGGTAAGGCCTTGAGAGAGTTCCGGAGAACCACTGACGAAATCAAGGAAAAACTTGAAGAAGAGATTCAAGCCGATGATTTCAAGGAAATTAAAACCGAAATCAACGAGTTCAAAAACGAATTCAAAAAGGATTTATATAAGGATGACGAAGGGAAAAAAAACTCCTGACTCGATGACCTTCCTTGAACATCTTGCGGATCTCCGAAAGCGGATCTTCTATTCCTTTATCTCTGTGATTTTAGGCGTTATTCCTGCTTGGATCTTCAGCAAAGACCTGTTCAATATCCTGGCCATTCCTGTCTACAAATTTCTCCCGGAGGGAGAGAAACTAGCCTTTATCAAACTGCAAGATCCCTTCATGCTCTATATCAAAGTCTCTTTTCTAGCCTCTATTTTCTTTATGTCTCCCTTCCTTTTCTATCAAGTCTGGTTATTCATTGCACCAGGCCTTTACCGGAAGGAAAAAAAATATGTCATTCCTTTTGTTCTTTTCACTTCGTTTTTTTTCATGACCGGAGCATTATTTGCATTCTTTGTCGTCTTCCCTTGGGCCGTCCGGTTCTTTTTATCTATGGGCTCTGAATTCCTGGCTGTGATTACGGTGGACAAGTATTTCAGCCTGGTTCTGCGCATTCATCTGGGAATTGCCTTGGTTTTCGAGATGCCCACCCTTACTTTTTTCCTTGCCCGGATGGGGATCATCACTGCAAAATGGATGATTAAAAATTTCAAGTATGCCGTACTTGCCGTATTTGTTATTGCCGCTATTATTACTCCCACCCCGGATATGTTCGTCCAGAGTCTCGTTGCCGTCCCCATGCTCGGCCTCTACGGACTCAGCATTCTTATTGCCCTCATTTTCGGCAAGAAAAAAGACAAGAAAAAAGATAAGAAAAAAAATAAAAAGGAGAACAATTCTAAAGACACCCTCGCGGGTTAAGAAATCCGATATGGAAAAAGTTCTTCTCCGAAGAGTTCAAGAATATAATCCCGAAATCATCCGGAACATCATCACTGAAGGAATGGAGGAACTGGGCATAGAAAAAGGCGCAAGGGAAAACATAACGATAAAACCCAATGTTGTTTTGGCCCACCACAAACTGGCTCCCTCCGCGTTCACCCGACCGGAATTTCTTGACGGCCTGCTCGGGTCTCTCCACCCCATTCAGGAACCGGGGTCAAAAATCACGATCACCGAAAAATCAGGCACCGGACTGCCGACATCCCGAATGTTCCGCAGGGCCGGCTACAGGTGTCTGAAAAAGCAGCACAGAATCAAGCTTCTTCCCTTAGAATATGATAAAAAAATCCGCATTCCTCTCTCTAAAGGCACGGTCCACAAGACCATCACTACAGGCAGATCGATTGCGGATAATGACTTCCTTGTCTATGCTCCAAAATTGAAAAGCAATGTCTTGAGCCACGGCCTGACCGCAGCGCTTAAATTGAACATCGGGATCCTCCTGGACAGGGAGCGGATGCGGAACCACAACTATAAGCTCGATCAAAAAATTGTCGATCTTTTAGAAGTTGGGCTTCCCGACCTTATTGTCACAGACGCCATTGAAGCCGCTATCGGCGGCAATCAGATGACACAGCATGGTGTTCATCTCGGACTCATCATTTTGGCCACAAATCCGGTCGCCCATGATGCTGTCTGTGCCCATATTCTTCATCTTGATCCTAAAAAAATACCCTATCTCAGCATCGCCCATAAAAGAGGTTATGGACCGCTGGATTTAAGTGAAATCACGATAGGAGGGGACATTTCCCTCGAAGAGATCCGGAAAACAACAAAAACCTGGGATCTGGGCCTGAAAAGAATCGATAAAGTGGACACCGGCATGAAAATTCTTTGCGGTCTGCCCTACTGTTCCGGCGGATGCCACGGCATCTTCCTCGACTGGCTGTATATGATCAAGGATCGCAAGCCCAAACTCTGGAAGAAGCTGCCGGAGTGGACGGTGGTTATCGGAAAATACAAGGGAGATGTTACCGCAAAGCGTCTGATGAAAATCGGATCCTGCACAGAGATACAGGGCAACGTCAAAGCCCGGAAGCGGGCTAAAATCAAAGGCTGTCCGCCAAAGCACAAGGACCTCCTTCTCTCTTGGCTCTTCAGAGGGAGAATTATAAATCCTCTTTTCCGGCTGGATCTGATTATCGATTCCTACTTTTTTCTTTTCCTGTCCTGGTGCAGAAGACTACTATCCGGGAGGCTCTGAACACGGATGGATGGAAGACTGATTATCAACAATGAACGGATTGAAACAGACGATAAAAAGGAATCCATAAATCCAGCAACTCTCGAATCCCTTGGTGAATTTAGTCTCGCCTCATCGGTCGATTGTCAAAAAGCCGTCTTGGCTGCAACCGAGGCATTCCCGACATGGTCAATCCTTTCTCTTAAAGACAAAAAAACAATTTTTATGAAGGCTAAGGCTATCCTGCTCAAAAGGGGGGAGGAAGCGGCCGCTCTCATCTCCCGGGAAAAAGGTTCTCCGCTTACGGAATCCATGATGAGTGAAGTCCAGGGCAGCCTTGAGGTTCTGGATTACTACGGAAAAAATATAAAGACAATGTTGAAGCCGAGAAAAGCCGACCATCATGTCACCTATTTCTCACATAAAAAAAGCGAATATGTTTTTCATCCACTGGGCCCAACTCTGATTATTTCTCCATGGAATTATCCCTTTATCATCCCGGTAGCCGAAGTGCTCAGCACTCTTTCGGCAGGAAATACGGTCATTTTCCGGCCTTCATCATCCACTCCATTTACAGCTCTTCTATTTGGAGAGATTTTTTTGGAAGCCGGCCTTCCCCCCGGAGTTCTGAATATCGTCTGCTGTCGTATCCCCCAAGCCGAGGAATTGATCACTCATCCGGACATTCATTCCATCATGTTTACCGGGAGTACCACCACCGGCAGGAGGGTTATGGAGCTGGCCAGTCGAAATTTAACAAAAGTGGTTCTCGAGCTCGGAGGAAAAGATCCGATGATTGTGCTCGAAGATGCGGACCTCGAGAGAGCGGCACGAGGGGCCGTGTGGGGTGCATTTACCAACTGCGGACAAGTTTGTTCCTCCATAGAAAGAGTGTATGTACAGCAAAGTGTGGCCGCAGAATTCATCGATAAAGTTGTGGCCCTATCGAAAAATCTCAAGGTTGGCGATCCTCTGGAAGCAGGGACAGATGTCGGGCCTCTGGCCGTTCCCGCTCAAGTGGATATCGTTGAGGGCCATATTCAAGATGCCAAAGAAAAGGGTGCACACATTCTTGTAGGCGGAGAAAAAGTAAAAGATGTTCCAGGATATTATTTCAAGCCAACGGTACTCACAGAGGTCGATCACAGCATGAAAATCATGACAGAAGAAACGTTCGGCCCCGTCCTTCCTATCATGACGTTTTCTGATGCCTGGGAAGCCGTTAATCTTGCTAATGACTCGGATTATGGCTTGACCGCCTCTGTATGGACAAGAAATAAAAAGCTATCCTCTCAATTGTCGAAAAGGCTTCATTTCGGCTCGGTCACGATAAACGACCATCTGTTTTCATTTGCCGAACCGGGAGCCCTGTGGGGAGGAGTCAAAAATACGGGCATAGGACGGTCTCATGGTCCTTACGGCATTCTAGAGCTCGTTAATATTAAATACATAAGTCAAGATTTTTCTAGAAAGAAGACACAGCTCTGGTGGTACCCTTATGGAGAAGACCTTTTACGGCTGCTTAAAGTGTCCATGAATGTTTTCCACCATAGTCGGTTTTGGGGGAAAATCCGGGCGCTGCCGGCCCTCCTCCCGTTCTTCTCCATAATATACAAGGGAAGCCCCCTCCGGAACTATATCAGGAGAGCTCCCCGGTCGTTTAAAAATTAAGACCAGAGACTACAGGCTAGAAACAAATGAAGACCATCGGATTGACAGGAACAAACGGTTCAGGAAAAGGAGCCGCGGCAAAATATTTCATCAGTAAAGGGTATGCCTTCTATTCACTCTCGGATGTGATTCGGGAAGAACTTAAAAAAGATGGAGTCGAGCCCACCAGGGATAACTTGATTCGAAAAGGAAATGAACTTCGTGCTGCGGGTGGTGCCGATTTCCTGGCACGGCAGGTGATGGAAAAAGTTGAAGACAAGGCTGTCATCGACAGTATCCGAAATCCCGAAGAGGTCCGCTTCCTGAAAAGCAAAATAAATTTCATTCTCCTGGCAATCGATGCCGATGTTGGGCTACGATATGAACGTGTCAAAAAACGCGGCCGCAATGAATCGGCGGCCACTTTACAAGAATTCATTGAGAAAGAGAACGAAGAAAATACGACGAACCCCATGCAGCAGCAGCTCCACACATGTTTAGAAATGGCGGATTTTACGGTCCTTAACGAAGGATCCCTTGAAGACCTATACCATAAACTGGAGAAATTTCTGTGAACCCAAAAAGAGTGACCAAACACGAGTATTATCTAGGAATCGCCAAGGAGGTCGCTAAAAGAAGCACGTGCTTCCGCCGCTCTATCGGTGCCCTTATCATCCGCGATGATCAGATTATATCCACAGGATATGTCGGAGCTCCACGGAAAACCAAATCAAGTTTTGAGCACGGCTCCTGTCTGCGTGACAAACTCAACATACCGCACGGACATCGTTATGAACTCTGCCGGAGCGTTCATGCAGAACAGAATGCCATCATCAACGCCGCAAGAGCGGGAGTCAGTCTTCTTGGGGGGGACATCTATATCTTCGGGAAAACTGTTGAAGAGGACAGAACTATCGATGCCATTCCATGTTTCATCTGCAAAAAAATGATCATCAATGCAGGATTGAAGCACGTCCTCTGCTCTGGAAAAGACGGCCATATGTTGACATTCAACATCGACGATTGGATCAACGACTGGAAAGAAAACGACATCATTGACGACAAAGATCAATACGGCTGATCCGGACATGAAACTAAAGGCCTCTCTCTTTGCCCTGATCGCACTCTCTCTTTTGCCCCTCTACTCTTTCCAGCAAAAACCAACGCCTGAAACTCGATCCGAAACAACGCTTACGCTTCTTAAACTCTTGGATATAACGCCTTCACCGGACTCTATCGACTTCATCAAGAACAAAACTCAATTTTTTCTTCAAAACGTTTTAATAGAACAGCCTCATCCAAAAACGCGGAATTTTAGTCAGTTGATCCGGGAAGATTATGAAAAAGGCTTGAGACAGATTCTCGTCTCGTATGAAGATATCATTAAAACATTGGATGCTGTGGCCGAAAAAACACTCATTTTAAACAGGCTTGTCAGGTCCATCGAAAAGGCCATTGTGACCGGTCATAAAATCTACATTTACAGCGGTGCAACAAATGGCCTGGCCAAGCAGGCGGAAAGTACATTTTGGCGGCCTTTTTGGAAAAAAGTCAGAGGGACAGGGAAACTTTGGGATAAACTCGAGACATCGATTCCGGCAGCTATCCAAAATTTACTCATCGGAGAAATGGCCGGCGGTGACCGTGCTTTAATGGGATCGATGGAAGGCCTGGACGATCTTTTGCTTTTAGGATGGCTCCAGCTTCAACAACACGGTATCAAGAAAGAGGATGTGGTCATCTGTTTCTCGGAAGGCGGAGATACACCGTCTGTTATCGGAACTCTTCAAGCGGCTGTCGATTTGTGGAAAAACGATGGGACTTATGACCCTCAAAACGCCAACAAACATCTTTTTTTCATTTATAACAATCCGGATGACGAACTCCTCAATCTCAATCGAAGCCAAAGTATTATTGAAGATCAGGGGATTACAAAAATCAATCTCTCCACAGGGCCCCAGTCCATTTCAGGTTCAACCCGTATGCAGGCAGCCACTATTAATGCCTTTTTCTTCGGGCATGTTCTTCAAAGCGCTCTTCATAGAGCTCTAAAAAATTTCCTATCCAAAAAGGAGATGGCTCGGCTCGGCTACCAAGACCTGTACTCACTGCCGGAAAAGTTATCAGAATTCCCCGCTATTCTGAAAGAAATTAAAAATAATTTACCCGCGATAGCAAAGATTGCCCAGCTCGAAGCGGATACATACAAAACCGGTCACCGTGCAACCTATTTCGCACAAAAGGGACTGGCCGCGGTATTCTCAGACAGCATTGAAAGGAGTCTTGATTTCTCTCTTCCGCCTCCTGACACCAACGCAGCCATAAACAGGAAGTCGTGGATTCAAGTGTGGACAGCCGCATCCAGCCTTGAGGAATCCTGGCAGGCTTTATTGGGACGGGACTTTCGTGGACTCGATCCTGTTTTTTTCAAGGCTCCTTTTTCAGGAGTTATTGCCGATCCCCGTATGAAAAAAATGGCCTTGGAACATTTGGAACTCTCTGGGGAAAACCAGAAGTTTCACTATGATTTTTCTCTGGCGGCCTTCAACCTCACAAACCGCGGCCCCAGAAATGGTGATCTAGGAGTCTGTGTGCTGATGGATCAAGAGGATTCGGATCTTACCGAAAAGAGCTCATATCTCAGAAGGTTTTTGTCTCTTTTTTCCGGAAAAAACAAAAATTCAGCCATCCTATTTGTCCACGGACAGCGCAAAAACAACATCAAAAAAGATATCGAAAATCTGCCTGAATCTGAAGAGATAACTAAAGACGCTTTAGTCGCGGTCTATGTCGAAACCACAAATGACCCTCTTGCCGTAAACCAGCATATTGCCCTCAAAATCCTCCTCAATTTCCATTCTACAGCTGTTATGGCCGATCTTGGAAGAGTCATCGGCAATACGCTGACTCATATAAGGCCATCCAACATGAAATTCATTGGACGGGCCACCCTCCTTGTCCAATCCCATGTCAACGGCACCATGAACCACCCACAGTGGATAAAACCCTACGGCATTCGAAAGCCCATTTCTTACGGAGAAGCCAATGCCGTTCTTTTTGAGAGCATGAGGTATTTTAAGGATAAAAATACTCTCATTGAAATCGGTTCGGAAGTGGCCCTCTCCATAATCCATATCCTGGAATCTCTGCGACAGAAAACAGGATTGTCCCAGGATGAGGCCTATGAGATTATGAAAAACAAGGGGCTAGCATTGTATCTATCTGAAATCATAGATCAATAAGCAGCACATATCATCCACAGATAAAATATATCGATCTTAAGTACAACTCTTTTTTTCTAGTTTACAGCAAGAATGTCGAATAGAGATAGAAGGCTCTAAAATCCAGATGTTTTTTCATCGCTTCATCAGCAAGCGGCTTAAAGGGGGATTTAAAATCCACCGGCGTTGTTTTGAACAGGACTATAGCCGGAGACTTAACGACTTCACGAAGAGAAGAGAGACTCATCTCTTTTTCCACATAGAGGACACAGTTGGCTCCGGATAACCGGGCGGCCGAGGTCATGTCAAGAAAGAGAAACAGATCATCTTCAGATTGAATACTCTTATTGGACACATGAATCCAAATCCCTTCCTTTGCAAGGCCTACAAACTCCGGAGTCATAGGGCCGTGATGGTAGTAGATCAAACGGCTGGAACCTTTACGGCATTCGACGGCAATCTGAGAGAGATCAGCGAGCTTTCTATCTCTCTCCCTGTTGGACACATGGAAAAAAAGGCCCTGTCTGCCCAGATTAGCAAGGGAAGCAAGCGGAATAAAACCAGGTTCTTCTTCAGAAACAATTTCGTTCTGAAGAAGAGAAGCAACAATTGTGCCTCCAGATTTCGCCGTCATAAGAATAGACTCCAATTCAAGGATATCGTTTCTCGCGCGATCCGAAGTGTAGAGATCAGCACCCATCCCAACCATTGTTTCAATCTGGTGTCCTTCTAATACCCCCGAATCGACCAGGCGAAAACGGTTTCCTCTAGGTTTCCTCATTCTGAGAACATCCAGAAGCCAGGCATAATCATGCTGGTCATCACGAAACGTCAGATCCATTTTTCCCGAAATATTATCTACCGAACTCTGCAGATTTTCTTGTTCAGGCTCGTTTTTGACTTCTTCATTTTCCATTTTCGATGTCCTTCAGACTTAATATAATCGTTCTTTTTTAAGGCTCACAGCTTCTCATATTTCCCCCTCCAAGTAAATGAAGAATTGGGGTCAGACATGAAAATAATTAAAGGGACATCATACTTAATT
>JAZFSR010000346.1:0-11674 GCA_036446295.1 Candidatus Aminicenantaceae bacterium | reverse complement strand
CTATGCCGATGGAGAGCTGGTTATCGAAGGGCTAAAACTCGAAGGAGAAAAAGTTCAAGTTATCGCCAAAAAAGAGCTGCTTATCCATACCGGAAATGCGGGAGGCATTTCCTTCACTCTCAACAACAAAATAGGCAAACCATTCGGGGAACCTGGAGCCGTAGTCAAAGATATCAGAATCACTCTCGAAAATATGGAAGCATTCATCGAGCTGGAAGAAGAGAGTGTTTCCCTCTAAACAAAACAAATAAAATGGAAGTTTCTAGAAGAAAAGGATCTCGAATTATCGGGACCATCATCATCCTTCTGATCATCCTTTTTCTTGTTATCGAGTTCTTCATTCGCCGAACCCAAGAATTCTCGGTTGCACGGATACTTCTTCTGTCTCTGGAAATCATTTTCATCCTGCTTTTTCTCATCCTCTCATTTGTTCTGGGAAGAAACCTGATCAAGCTTTTCCTCGAAAGAAAAAGGAAAGTTCCCGGCGCTCACTTCAAAACCCGCCTTTTCATCTTTTTTATCTCTCTCTCTCTAATCCCCACGATGTTGCTGTTCTTTTTCGCAAGCGACATCATCAGCCGAAACATTGAGGGGTGGTTCGAGACGCCTATTGATCAAATTATGGATGACACACAGAGTCTTGCCGATGGATTCTACCTGAACAGCAAAGACATCACTCTCCACTATGCTCAACAGTTGGTGAGCGCCATACAGGAACAAAATCTCATAGACATGGAAAGTCGTCTTCCTTTGATGGCCTTTGTCCGGAATAAACTGACGGAATATAAATTGGATGAGATCGGGATCTATAAAGATGACGAAGAGCTTTTCTCTTACTTGAATCCGGATCTTCCTTTTCAGTATTACCAGGATCTCAAAACCAACATGATCAAAAGAGCTCATCTTGGAGAAAATTTAGAAGAAATTCTGTCCATGGGCACAGGAGAATTGATCCGTCGCGGGATCTCATTCAATATCCCTGATATCGGCAGCATTCTGGTTGTGACAGGAAAATTTCTCCCTCAGAGTTATGCCCAACGGATCAAAAATATCATTTCCTATGTCGAGCGGTACCGCCAGCTGAGAATTCAGAGGAATCCTGTGAAAACCTCCTATTTTCTGCTGCTTGCACTTGTCACTCTCCTCATTATATTTGCAGCCAGCTGGATCGGAATGTACTTAGCCAAGGGGATCACTGTTCCTATTGAAAAATTGGCTCAAGCCACAAAGGAAGTATCAAAAGGTAATCTGGATGTCCACGTGGAGGACCCGGCTTCAGACGAACTGGGACTCCTTATAAATTCATTTAATCAGATGATTGCCGATCTCAAAGGGAGTCAAAAAAACATAGCGCAAAAAACATCAGAGCTGGCCGAGGGAAAAAAATACATCGAGACAATCCTGGACAATATCACGACCGGCGTGATCACGCTGGATGCCAAAGGGATAATCACAACCTTCAATCCCTCAGCTCAAGAAATGCTTTTGCTCACAGATCGTGACCTCGTGGGAAAAAACGTCACAGATGTACTCAAGGACACAAAATACAAAGACATTACAAAGTCTATTCAGCGCGGTGTAAACAACGACTTCGAGATAAGAGACAAGGAAATCAACATCACGGCCGACGGCCAAAACGTTATGCTGGCCCTGACGGTGTCGCCCCTGAGACAGGCAAACGATGAACTGTCGGGTATGATCGTGGTCCTGGACAACTTGACTCAGCTCATAAATGCTCAAAAGATTGCCGCATGGAAAGAGGTTGCACAGCGAGTGGCCCATGAAATAAAAAATCCCCTCACACCCATTCAGCTTTCCGCTGAAAGGATCATCAAAAACCTGAAAAAGAATGGAAAAAATAACAACGAAATAATCCAAGAAGGAGCCAGCACAATCGTCCAGGAAGCCAGAACCATCAAAGCCCTCGTCGATGAATTCTCAAATTTTGCCCGATTACCAACAATTCGATTGGACTCCGCCGATATCCATGAGATCATCGAACAAGCCATCTCTCCCTACCTGGGAATTTTTAACACCATCAAATTTGAAACCAGATTTTCTTCTGAAGTTCCATCAACAATACAGGTGGATTCCGACCAGATGAAGCGAGTGTTTATGAACATTTTCGACAATGCGATCGATGCCATAAATCAGAAGGGCACCATTACTATCAGAACGTTTTACGACAAAGCTAAAAAAAAGATGAAGATAGAAATATCCGATCTGGGTCCCGGCATAGCTGTAGAGGACAGTAATAAGGTCTTCCTTCCGGACTACACAACAAAAAAGAAGGGAACAGGCCTTGGCTTGGCCATCGTAAACCAGGTTATTATCGAGCACAACGGATCCATCGATTTCCATAACCTAGAGCCCCATGGAGCCAAATTCACCATAGAGATTCCAACATGATAAAGGACAAAATACTCGTTATTGACGATGAACCCGGCATCCGATCGTCCCTCAAGGGGATTCTTGAGGATGAAAATTTTACAGTTAAAACAACCGATTCGGGCGAGAAAGGTCTCGATATACTTAGGGGAGAAAATTTCGATCTTGTCTTGCTCGACATATGGCTCCCCAAGCTGAAGGGGATCGAAGTTCTGGAGAAGATAAAAAGAATCGAAGAGAATACTCAGGTAATCATGATCACAGGGCACGGATCTGTTGAAGCGGCCGTCAAGGCTACTAAACTGGGAGCCTTTAATTTCCTTGAAAAACCTCTCTCTTTGGAAAAAGTCATCGTCACTGTGAAAAACGCTCTCAAACATCGGCAGTTGGAAGAAGAAAATATCCAGTTAAAAGAAAGGATCCGAGCAAAGTATCATCTCGTTGGAGAGAGTTCAGCTATACAAAAATTAAGAAAAGAGATCAAGGTTTCGGCGCCATCAAATGGGCGGATATTGATCTCTGGAGAAAACGGCACCGGGAAAGAGCTCGTTGCCCGTCTTATCCATCAACAGAGTCTGAGGAAACACAAACGTTTCATCCGCATAAATTCCGCCGCTATTCCTGAAGATCTTCTGGAGAACGATCTGTTTGGATATATCAAAGGAACCTTTTCCAATGGCGAAATCGAAAAAAAAGGGAAATTACTCCTCGCTGATGGAGGCACACTTTTTTTTGATGAAATTGGAGATTTGAGCCTTAAGATCCAAGACAAACTTCTCAAGTCGATCAAAGACCATAAATTTTATCCTCTAGGATCCACGACTTCCAGCTCAACAGATGCGAGAGTGATATCGGCTACAAAAAAGGATCTGAAAACTCTTGTCGCCAGCGGAATATTCCGCGAAGACCTGTTCTTCAAACTCAATGTCATCCCTCTTACAATCCCTCCCCTGCGGGAAAGACGGGAAGATATTCCTCTATTGATCAACCACTTCTTAGAGTATTTTTCCATCGAGTACGCCAAGAAACCAAAAACTATGGCACCAAAGGTCATGGAAACTTTTACAAATTATTCCTGGCCCGGCAACGTCAGTGAACTGATCAATGTTATTGAACGATTTGTCATCATGATCCAGGATGATCAGATCAAAACCTCTCACCTTCCTTTGCTCGTCGAGCTCAGGGAATCCCAGCTCGCCAATGGAACTGAAGAACAACAATCACTTAAAGATGCCGAAGAGACGTTTGAAAGAGATTACATAAAAAAAGCCCTCATCCGGCATAACTGGGACGTTAATCAAACCGCCTCATCTCTTCAGATAGAAAAAGGCCAACTTCATGAAAAAATTAAAAAACTGGGAATTTCATTTTTAAGCTAATGGACAGTCAAATCTTAACCTCCTTAACCAGCATCCGGGATTTCATTTGGGGACCGCCTCTTATTATCCTTTTGGTCGGAACTGGAATTTTCCTGACTTTTCGATTACGTGGACTGCAGATAAGAGGCCTCTTTTATTCCCTTAAACTTGCCTTTTTCCAAAGAAAAGAAGATGACAAAGAAGCCGGGGACATTTCCCACTTTCAAGCCCTTATGACAGCACTCGCTGCGACTGTCGGGACAGGAAACATCGCCGGAGTGGCTACAGCCATCGCAGCTGGTGGGCCGGGAGCACTGTTTTGGATGTGGATTACAGGGATCTTTGGAATGGCGACAAAATACGCTGAAGCCGTTCTCGCCATCAAGTATAGAGAAAAAGATGAGGCGGGAATGATGAGCGGCGGCCCGATGTATTACATCTCGAAAGGATTGGGATGGAAATGGCTGGGAACTCTGTTTGCTGTTTTTGCCGCCATCGCAGCATTTGGTATCGGCAATATGGTGCAGTCCAATTCGGTGGCCGAGTCATTAAATGCTTCTTTAGGCATTCCCAATTGGGCCACTGGAATTCTGCTGGCTGTATTTACGGCCATGGTTATACTCGGCGGAATCAAAAGTATCGGTAAAGTCACTCAGGTTTTAGTTCCTTTCATGATTTTGATCTATTTCACCGGAGCTTTGATTATCCTCTTCCTCAATGTCTCCGCTCTCCCAAAAATCTTTGCTCTCATCTTTAAGTCCGCCTTCACTCCCTCGGCCGCCATAGGAGGATTTCTCGGGGCAGCCGTCATGCAGACCATACGAGAGGGTGTCTCCAGAGGAATTTTTTCCAATGAATCGGGTTTGGGATCGGCGCCCATTGCCGCTGCGGCTGCCAAGACACCGGATCCGGTCAAGCAGGCTCTCGTCTCAATGACGCAGACTTTTATAGACACGATTATCGTCTGCACCATGACAGGGCTGGTGATTATCTTAAGCGGCATCTGGACATCGGGCCCAACCGGTGCCGAGTTGACCGGGCTGTCTTTTAACGCACTTCTTCCGGGAAAAATAGGACAGTTCATCGTATCTCTGAGCCTTGTATTTTTTGCCTATTCCACTATATTAGGCTGGAGTTATTACGGAGAAAAATCTATCGAGTATCTTTTTACCAAAAAAGCTGTGAAGCCATACCGCATCATTTTTGTCATTTTTGTGGCCGTGGGGGCTATGCTGAAACTGGAGATCGTATGGATGTTAGCGGATATAATGAATGGACTTATGGCCCTTCCCAACCTCATAGGCCTCCTGGCATTGAGCGCTGTCATTGTCTCAGAGACGAATAAGTATTACTACAACCAGAAAAAATAGGGCCCAGAGTCCCCCTGAAATCCAGCTCCAATTCCCACAGAGAGTTTTTCAATTTACACCCCCCCGTGTTTTATGATATCTTGGGTGGTCTAACGAGAATAAAATGCAGGTCAAATCACTACGTATCGCTGTCAGCTCAGTACGAAAATTCATAAATATAGGCTCTCTCTCACGTGTCTGGAATCTTGTCAAAAAATTCCACGCCGCAGATATCGCCTCTCTGATGGAACACCTTACATTCCGGGAAAGAATGGTTCTGTTTAATACTCTCTATGAAAACGATAAAGAAACAGCTGTAGATGTGATCAGGGAGATTGAACCTGAGGATGCAGCTCAGATTTTCAAGAAATGTCCAATCGATCAGATCACCGACATCTTTCACTTGTCTGCCCCCGACGATGTCGCGGCTATCATGCCTTTCTTTTCCGATGATCTCAAAGAAACTGTTTTAGAGGCCATGGAGGACAAGCCTTCGGAGGATCTTCTCGAACTCCTCGAGTACGAAGAAGAGACTGCCGGTCGGATCATGTCCCCCAATTTCTATGCCCTGAATCAAAACACAAAAGTCTCAGACACCATAACGGCCATGCAGCTTGGGGGGGATGTTGAATCCGCATTTTATCTTTATGTTGTCGATGACCAGGATCATCTTCTCGGCGTCGTGTCCATCCGGCAGGTCTTGTTTTCGCAGCCTAATACTTCTCTAAAAAGCATCATGCATACCGATCTCATCATTGTCTCCACCGATACAGACCAGGAAATCGTAGCCAGAAACGTCGCAGATTATAATCTCGTCGCTATTCCTGTTGTCGATGACGACAATGTTCTCGTCGGAGTCGTCACGGTCGACGACATCATCGATGTCATCGACAAAGAAGCCACCGAAGACATGTACAAGATGGTTTCTCTAGACAGCACTGACCGCATTCTGGACAGTCCACTGTCGTCTATAAAGAAGAGGCTCCCCTTCCTTTTGTTCAGCCTCTTAACAGCTTCCATTGCTCCTTTGATCGTAAACAGTTTTACCGGAACCATCGAGCAAGTTGTCAAACTGGCCGTGTTTATCCCACTAGTAATGGCGCTGGGAGGTATTGCCGGAAATCAGACAATCGCCATTATTGTCAGGGAGATCGCCATCGGTCAAACAGATTGGCTTTCTGCCCGTAAGGCACTCCTAAAAGAAATTGTCGTCGGTTTAGTGAATGGATTGGTTATCGGTTCTATTACAGGGATTCTTTCGTTTCTGATCTATGATAACTATTATTTTGGATTAATCATCGGCGTGGCCATCATCATCAATCTTTTTGTTGCAGCATTTATGGGAACCCTTATCCCTCTTATTCTGAAACTCATCAAACTTGATCCTGCTTTAGGATCGGTCAATCTGCTGACTATGTGCACGGACAGCATCGGCGTTTTGACTTACTTAGGGCTCGGAACTATATTTCTCAATCATCTCTAACCAATTCAAATGCCTCTTGAACAATCCGAAGGATTCATTCTCCGAACGTACAACATCGGAGAGCAGGATAAAATTGTCAGCCTTTTTTCGAGAGACAAAGGGCTTTTCAAAGGGGTAGCCAAGGGTGCACGAAAATTCGGCAACCGTTTCGGGAGCAGTCTTGAGCCACTCTCATATGTGAGGTTGTTCTATTACGAAAAACAAGGCAGGGAACTCGTCACCATCAACAATAGCGATCTTCTCGAATCTTTCTTCGACATACAAAAAAATTTGAAAACATCCTACACCCTTTCCTACTTTGCCGAACTCATCGATGCCTTCTTCCCGGCAAGGTCTAAAGATGAGGTCCTCTTCCGGCTTCTCCAGTCCACACTCCAATCTCTCCAAAAAGGGGCCGATTTAGATTTTGCCTCACTTTATTTCGAGGCCTGGTTTTTAAAAATCAGCGGTATTCTTCCTGATTTCAAATGCTGCAAAAAGTGTAGGAGGGTATCCGACGAGATGCACTGGCTTTCACATAAAAAAGACGGCATCCTGTGCAGCCGCTGCGTTTCAGGGAAAAAAATAGAAGTTCCACCGGATTTCAATGATTTTCTGAGCTGGATCAAAAAAAATCCACTGCCTAAAGACTCCTCCGTACCGTTTTCACAGGAACTTCTCAATTCCGTCCGCAAAATCCTCCGCCCTATTGTTATCTTTCATATGGAAAGAGTCCCCAAAAGCCTTCGGTTTATAGAATAGGAGAGGATAGGGTTCGAGGGTTCGGATGAGATCGGTCACTCATTATTTACTGTCAAGTATGCCGGAGTTCCTTCAATGCCTGCATTGTTCACCGAGACAAGGGCATAAGAGTATGTTTTATTTAATTCTAGACTCCTATGCATGTACGTAAAAACTGAAGCATCCACGTCGGACAACTTGTTCCGGTTCGATCCGGAAATTTCATAGAGGCGGTACAATGTGATATTCGAGTTGTCGGGATGAGCCTGCCAATTCAATACGATGATTGTCTCCCGCTGTGACAGCGAACGGTTCTCAACCCTTTGACCTTCAAACTTAAGCGGTGCATAGATGAGTGCCCTAAAATTTGCCGTTATTGTCCTGCTGGAATTCATCCGAAGAAAAAGGGGATTGATCATCTCCTGTCCAGACGGGACGCTCCCTGTCCATTGAGAAAACTCAAAATCGGTGTTAGGGATGGCCAGAATTGTGACGTTTTCGTTTTCTTCGTGACCGTATATTCCTGGGGGCGGAGCGGTCGTTCCCCCTTCTCCAGCCTGAAGATTGAGAACAATCCCCTGTTCTCCCGAGAGGGCTTTAAAGGCATTAATACGGCTTCCGGTCACAAGTTTGCCCTCTGCAGATGGAATCTTATCTCCGTTATTGAGGATAAGGTTTTTGATTTCAAGCCAACTGAGACTCGGATTGAAAGATTTAAGCAGGGCCGCCAGACCGGCCACATGAGGTGTCGCCATAGATGTTCCGCTTTCACTCTGATACCCGTTATTCAGCACCGTGCTTAAAATATAATCTCCCGGTGCGGCCACATCCACTGTAGTGATGCCATAATCCGACCAGGTGACCAGCCGGTCATTCCGGTCAGACACACCCACTGCAATGATGTTCTCAGAATCGTAGCCAGAAGGATAATGAGGGTTGGTCTCGTTGTTTTCTCCAACATTCCCAACCGCAAACATAAAAAGAACACCTGAATTTCTGGCCGCATCGATGGCATTTTTTTCAGATCGGGAAAAATCATACTCCCCAAAACTGCCGCTGATGATTTTGACACCTTGGTTTACGGCATACTGAATGCATTCGATCTCATCCGAGATCGTTCCTCCTCCATCTCTGGACAAAAACCGCAGCGCCATGATCTTGCAGTTCCAACAAATGCCTGTCACGCCAATCCCGTTATTCCCAACAGCCGCGATGGTTCCGGAAGCATGGGTTCCATGTCCCTCATCATCCATGGGATCGCCTGTGTTTTCGATGGCGTCTATTCCATAGTAGTCATCGATATATCCATTGCCATCATCATCGATCCCATTGCCGTAAATTTCACTGGGATTTCTCCACATGTTGGCCTCTAGGTCTTCATGGTTATAATCGACCCCTGAATCAATTACAGCCACCACAACACTCGTACTGCCTGTCGTTAAATCCCAGGCCTCAGGGGCGTCAATATCGGCATCTATCGTTCCATTGTTCAAGCCTGTATTATGGAGGCCCCACTGGTCTGAAAATCTTGAGTCATTGGGGAAAGTTGTTTTAGCATACCTGTAATAGTCGGGTTCGGCATATTCAACAAACGGACTCGCATTGAGCTCAACAAGAGTTTTCTCCTTATCCAAAAACGTACGATAGACAGAGACATCGATCAGAGTGAACTTTCTGATTTCTTGAATCCCGAAGAAGGATTCAATGGAGGCTTTAATTGACGTCTGTGTTCGGATATCACCCAACTTTTTAAATTTAACAAGAATTCTATCCGGAGCCGAGCGGGGTCGTATTTCGGAAGACAAGGGCTGGCTGTTGGGACGGCGTATGTTCTGAGTCCTTCCTAAGAGTGTCATCCCGACTAAAAGGAATCCGGCACAGACAACGACAAAAAAAGAATAAATATTTCGAAACATCGGTGTTTAATCTTATTAAATCTCTATGTTTGATTAAATTGTAGAAGTATATGGATGTGAAGTCAATGATCAAACTCAACAAGCGTTTGAAAAAAAAGACGGCTGCTGTATACTGCAGAATACTTAAGAAAAATCACATGGATATACTCAAGCAGCTGTCAAAAGAAAGCGCTCTGGGCGTCGATCAAATTGCAAACACGATTTTACTTATGGATGAGGGAGCGACCGTTCCTTTTATCGCCAGGTATAGAAAGGAAAACACCGGCAATCTGGATGAGACTCAAATCCGGAATATCTTCCACCGCATGACCTATTTCAGGGAACTGGAAGACCGCCGAAAGACAATCCTTGAAACCATTAAGACTCAGGGAAAACTCACTGCTGAACTGGAAACTAAGCTCAACATAATTACAAACAAAACAGAACTGGAGGATTTGTATCTTCCTTACAAGCCCAAACGGGCCACACGTGCCAGCAAAGCCCGCGACGCCGGATTGGAACCGCTCGCATTGTGGCTGCTCAGCCTTTCGGATGCGGAAGCCAATATTGCAGCTCATGCCGCAACCTATATTAATGAAGAAAAAGGATTCGTGACTTCTGAAAAAACACTCTCGGGAGCCTGCGATATTCTTGCTGAAGACTTGGCGAATGATTCTGACATCCGGAAATGGCTGCGCGAGCTGGCTATAGATAAAGGTTCTTTCACTTCCAAGGTTCGAAAGTCATTTGAAGATTCCAAAACAAAATTCCAGATGTATTACGATTACCACGAACAGGTAAAAACCATTCCTTCCCACAGGATGCTTGGGCTTTTTCGTGGAGAAAGGGAAAAAATTCTTCGGCTAAGTTTAGACATCCCAGAAGAAACGGCCCTCGAACACCTCGAGTCCCATCTGGTTAAATATCCCCAGAGTGCAGCTGCAGAACTCCTGAAGCAAACAGCCGCCGATAGCTACATGCGGCTTCTCCTTCCTGCAACTGAAACAGAAGTACGAAAAGACATGAAGATTCGGGCCGATGAAGAGGCCATAAGGGTTTTTGGAGAAAATTTGAAAGAACTCTTCCTCGCTCCCCCGGCCGGACAAAAATCTGTCCTGGGAATTGACCCCGGATTCAGAACAGGAAGCAAGATCGCCGCCCTTGACAAAACAGGGAAATTTCTCGAATACAAAACCATCTTTCCCCATGAACCTCATAAAGAAAAGGACAAGGCCAAAAGGATCGTCTTGGAGATGATCCATCGGTATCACATCGCTCTTATCGCTATAGGCAACGGCACGGCCAGTCGGGAAACCGAAATTTTTATAAGAAAGATTATGGAGGAACTTCCCTCCGAATCACGTCCCACCAGCCTGATTGTCAGTGAATCCGGCGCAAGTATCTACAGCGCTTCCGAAACCGCCATCAAAGAATTCCCTGAGCTGGATGTAACCATCCGCGGAGCCATCTCCATCGGACGCCGTCTTCAAGATCCCCTGTCCGAACTTGTTAAAATCGATCCGAAATCCATCGGTGTGGGACAGTACCAGCATGACGTTGATCAGAAGAAGTTGAAAATTTCTCTGGACGAAGGAGTTGAAAGCTGTGTCAACTCGGTTGGAGTTGATCTGAATCTGGCTTCGGAAGAGCTTCTCAAATATGTTTCGGGACTCAACCGGACTTTGGCCCGGAATATTGTCAAGCACAGGAACAACAGCGGTACATTTGTTTCCCGAAAAGACCTAAAAAAAGTCGAAGGAATAGGCAGCAAGACCTTTGAACAATCGGCCGGTTTTCTCCGCATTCCAAACGGGAAAAATCTACTCGATAATTCTGCCGTCCATCCTGAGCGTTATGCTCTAGTGGAAAACATGGCAAAAACATTAAATACAACTTTGGAAAAACTCATCGGGAACGTGTCCGTGCTCCAAGCCGTCGATAAGCATCGCTTCATCTCAAATGATGTGGGGCTGCCGACTATCGAGGACATTTTGTCCGAACTGGAGAAGCCGGGACGCGATCCGAGACGTTCATTCCAGTACGCCACTTTTTCCGAAGACATCCAGGATATCGCAGATCTTGAATCCGGAATGGTGCTGGAAGGGGTTGTGACCAACGTCACAAATTTTGGTGCGTTTGTCGATATCGGCGTCCACCAGGATGGACTGGTCCACATCTCCGAGATGGCCGATCGATTTGTCCGCGATCCCAATGAGGAAGCCAAGGTCGGCCAGATCGTAAAAGTCAAGGTTTTGTCAGTCGATCAAGACCTCAAACGCATCGCCCTCTCCATGCGGCTCACCACATAATTAAAGATAATTAAGGGGACATCATACTTAATTATTTCAAAATTGAAATAGCCGTTCCTCAGGGGCATTCATTAATTAAGAAGACTAATAACATTATTAATTGAATTAAGTATGATGTCCCTTTAATTCAAAAAGCCAATTTTCCAGGGAAAACGGAGGATTTAAGATGGTG
>JAZFSR010000345.1:0-2728 GCA_036446295.1 Candidatus Aminicenantaceae bacterium | reverse complement strand
TTACTTCAAAGGTGAAATCCATTTGGAAAACAGGGGTCGAGATGGAAGCCTTAACGGCTGTCTCTGTGGCGGCGTTAACTATTTATGACATGGTAAAACCCATGGATAAGGAAGTCGTGATTGAAAAGATTTTTCTTCTTGAAAAAAAAGGAGGGAAAAGCGACTTCTCGAATGAGTTTTCTAGGCCCGTTAGGGCAGGTATATTAGTCATCTCCGACTCGACGTTTAAGGGGGAAAGAAAAGACAATAGCGGTATAATTATCAGAGATAAACTGAAAGAATTTCTGGTTGAGGTTGAAGAATATATCATTCTTCCTGATGATATTGAAGCCATCTCTAAGGAAATGGTTAGATTATGTGATGACACTCAACTTGATATCATAATTTCCACTGGTGGAACGGGTCTTGGTCCAAGAGATTTAACGACTGAAGCGACTGCGAAAATCTTAGATAGAACAGTCCCCGGCATGGCAGAGGCCTTACGAAGTCATGGGAATATAAGAACACCCTATGCGATGCTCTCCAGGAGTCTGGCAGGAGTCAGGGGAAAAACCATTATTGTCAATTTACCAGGAAGTTCTCGTGGAGCCAGCGAATCTATGGATGCCCTTTTCCCTGGTATTCTTCACGGCTTGAAGATGGTCTGGGGAGGTGGACATGATCACAAAGAAAAGAAAAAATAAATGGTAGAAAATATCTGGTTGATAATCCCACTTCTTTTCGTAATTTCCCTGGTGTACACTTCGGTGGGATTAGGGGGAGGAAGTTCTTATGTGGCTCTTCTTTTCCTGCTTGGGATTCCACTTGCAAATATTCCTCCTATAGCTCTTTTTTTTAATATCACGGCATCGTCTGTTGCCTTTTATCGGTTCAGTAAAAGTGGCTATGTAGTGCCGCGACTGGTTTATCCGTTTTTGATGACCTCAATTCCCGCCACTTTTCTTGGAGCTCGTATTAAATTAGATGAAAATATTTTGACTTTGGTGTTTGCCCTAACCCTTTTCTGCATAGCTTTGGTCCTCTTTTTCAGAAAGAAAGAGAAAAAATTTAGATTTTCTGACTCTAAAAACATGAGTTGGATTTTGCCCCTCCTTCTTGGAGCTATTTTGGGTTTTCTTGCAGGGCTTGTTGGGATTGGTGGTGGAATATTTTTAGGGCCTGTTCTGCTTCTCGTAGGATTTGCTTCCCCAAAATATATTGCCGGCATTTGCAGTGCTTTTGTTTTAGTGAATTCAATTGTTGGATTAACGGCTCGTTATTTCCAGGGAAATGTTGATTTATCTACTATATTTTTTCTTGGCATTGTTGTCTTTGTTGGCGCTCAGGTCGGTTCTTTTTTTGGGACAAAAAGGTTTTCTCCTATTCTTTTACAGAAAGTGGTTGCTGTGATCCTATTGTTAGTTTCTTTTAAGCTTGGACTGGGAGCTTTAGTGTGATCCCATTTGAAGAAGCGCTTAGGCTAATTTCAAAAAACACGCACGTCCTTGCTGCCACAGAAAGAGATATTTCTGATTTGAATTTTGAAGTTCTGGCAGAAGATGTCCAAGCACAAAAAGATATTCCCTTTTTTTCCAACTCCGCCATGGATGGGTATGCCCTTCGTTCAGAAGACACTCTGATGGCTCCTGTTGTTTTAAAAGTCAAAGGCTTCATCCGGGCAGGCGATTCTTCTAACATGGAAGTGGGGAAAGGGGAGGCCGCTAAAATCATGACGGGGGCCCCTCTTGTGAATGGAGCGGATGCCGTAGTTATGGTAGAGGAGACTGAAGAACAAGGACAAAAAGTCCTGGTGAAAAAAGTTGTTAAAAAAGGAGAACATGTGCGTCTCCAGGGCGAAGAAATAAAAAAGGATCAGGTTGGCCTTAAGAAGGGTACCCCATTAAATCCAGCATCGGTGGGATTCCTGGCGTCAATGGGGAGACAGAAGGCCCTGGTCTATGGCAAACCCAGGATTTCCATTCTTATGACGGGAAATGAATTGATTTTTCCCGGGCGGGAACTAAAAAACGGCCAAATATGGGAATCGAACTCATTTGTCCTAACGGCAGCTTTGAGAGAAGTAGGAATTAATCCGATTGTTTTAGAAAATGCCCGTGATGATCTTCAGGATACAAAGGAACGAATCCAAGCGGGTTTGGACACCTCAGATGTGCTTTTGATCACTGGGGGGATATCCATGGGAGATTATGACTTTGTCCAGGAGGCCGTTCTCGGCCTCCATGTTAAGAAAATATTTTGGCGTGTCGCCGTTAAACCCGGGAAACCCACATTTTTTGGTAGTAAAGGAAAAAAGTTGATCTTTGGACTCCCCGGAAATCCGGCCTCGGTTCTCGTCACTTATTTAGAGTATGTCAGGCCTGCTGTGCTCAAGATGATGGGACACCGCCATGTCTATCTCAAAGAAGTTGAGGCCATTCTTGAGGAAGAGCTCAAGAAAAAACCGGGCCGGGCAAACTTCCTGAGAGGGATATATCGAGAACATAATGGAAAAATTTATGTTAAAACAACAGGCCTTCAAAACTCCTATATGTTGGAGTCTTTTGCAAAGGCCAACTGTCTGATTATTCTGGAAAAAGGGAGAGATGTTTTTTGTTCCGGCGAAAAAGTTCAAATTCAAATTCTTCCCTGGGAAGCATGAAAATGGAAGGAAAAATTCTTTCTATCTGCGTAAGTTCAGAAAAAGGAACGAAAAAAAATGAAGTTCATTCCGCGCTTTTTATTGCTGATT
>JAZFSR010000344.1:0-6627 GCA_036446295.1 Candidatus Aminicenantaceae bacterium | reverse complement strand
GACGTATGAAGCTGTACTCATGTACTGCAAACCGTCCCAACCTAACCCGCATCGCAACAAAGCAGATGGGGTATTATCGATTCGCTCCCTTGGAGTAAAAAATATTGATTATAGATAAAAAGTCTAACGATAACAAAGCTTTCAACATATTTTTACGAAAAGCAAAGAAACATACTGAAAATATAGAAATTAATGCAAGCATCGATATTTTTTATGAATTATTCAGGTTACCAGAAGATGATATAGAGTGCGATGGTGGCCATTATGATTGCCAGTCCCAGCCAGACGACTGAGGGGGCGGGCTTGAGATCTATCTTTACTCTTGTGGGAAGGACTTTTGGTTCTTTCAAAGGTTTTAGGAGAGTGATAATTGTCATGGCCAGAATAAGGCAAATAAAAGTGATGGCCATCTTGTTGAGGAAAACAATGCTTTCGAAACGCTTGAAGTGGAGGATTCCGTAAACGGGAACATTGAGAATCAGAGCTGTTATGGCCGCCGAGGATGGGGCTCGTTTGACAAACAACCCGAAGATAAAGGCCGCCAGAATCCCCGGGGAAATATACCCTTGAAAATCCTGGATGTAGTGAAAAATTCCCTGCAGCTTCGGATTTATCAGTTGAGGGGCAATCAAACATCCGATAAAGACAAAGACAACGGTCATGATCCGCCCGAGGAAAATCAGGGTTTTAGGCGAGGCGTCCTGCCGGAAGTGCCGCTTGTAGAGATCCATCGTGAAGATGGTAGAGGCGGAGTTGAGCATGGAGTCGAGAGAACTCATGACCGCACCGAATATGGCGGCAAACATAAATCCTTTCAGACCTGCCGGAATGAGGTTTTTAATGAGCAGGGGATAGGCCTGATCGGCAGTGGCCATCTGGCCTTTATAAAGCTGGAACGCCATGATTCCGGGAAATACAACGATAAAGGGGATGAGAAGCTTTAGGCCGGCCGCAAAGAGGATGCCCATCTGTCCCTGCTTTAAACTCTTGGCCCCCAGGGTGCGCTGAGTGATATACTGGTTGAGGCCCCAATAATAAAAGTTAGGGATCCAGATACCGATGATAAGGGCTGTCCATGGAATTTCGGGGTTGTTGGCGGGAAGGATCATGTGCAGCTTGTCGGCATTGGTTTGAAAAAAATTGCTGATGCCTCCCACGGCGATAAAACCCAGGACCATTGTGATGGCGCCCCCGATGATGAGTGCCGATCCTTGAATCAGGTCGGCCCAGACCACGGCCCTCAATCCTCCGTATGCCGTATACAAGGCCGCGATGATGCCGATAATCCAAACAGCCAGCTTGAGGTCCATACCGAAAATGGTTTGAAGTGTCAGCCCCCCGCTGTAGAGCACGGCTGCGATGGTGACAGCGACGTAGATGACAACGGTGTAGAAGGCCATGATGGCCCTAGGGACCGGACTGAATCGGTGTTCGAGATACTCCGGGATGGTGAAGATTCCGCTTTTCAGAAATTTGGGCAAGAAGAATATGGCGACGATAACAAGTGTGATGGCAGCGATCCATTCGTAGCTGGCGACCGCCATTCCCACCTGGCCGGCACTTTGCCCGGACATGCCTACGAACTGTTCGGTGGATATATTGGAGGCGATAAGGGAAAATCCGATCAAATACCACATGAGGTTTCGGGATGCCAAGAAATAATCTTCGCTGGTCTCTTTTTTTTGACGGCTTTTGTAGAGGCTGATCCCGACGACACCGCCGATAAAAGCTAGAAATATCCCGATGTCAATCCAGCTTAGTGTCATTGGGGTTTCCTTTTGAAGATTTATCCCCCTCGATTTCCTTTTTGCGTTTCTTGTAGAAATAGAAGAGCAAAACAGCCGGAGCCTGGTACAAGACGATTATGACCGGGGCGATGATGAGTATGTACATGTTGAAGTCAGGGATAAAAAGGAGGAAAAAGGCCGCAAATCCCCCGATGGAAAATACGATACTTCCCGTGATCCAGAGCGGAGCATAGAGCTTTTTTTTCACTGTGACTGTGTATGAATATACTAAAAAAACCCCCCAAGCTCAATCGAGTGGAAAAGTCACGATAAAATTTGTGCCGTGATCCACTTTGCTGTCGACCGTGATCTCGGTATTGTGGTATTCGGCAATCCATTTTACGATGGACAGGCCTAATCCGGCTCCTCCGGTTTCTTTGGATCGCGAAGGGTCCACGACATAAAACCGGTCAAAAATTAAGGGGAGAGATTTTTCCGGTATACCGATTCCTGTGTCACGGATTTGAAGCTTGGCCGTATTCTTTTCTTTTTCGAGCTCAATCTCAATATGGTCTCCGGAGTTTGAATAGCGAATGGCATTGTCAAGAATATTGGCTGTCATTCTTTCCAGGAGTTCCCGGTTCCCCTTGAGTTGAACGGGTTTGATTTTAGCATCTATAGATATATTTTTGTTGGATGCGGTAGGACTGCGGAACTTAATGACCGCATTCAGCACTTCATCGAGATCGACGATTTCCCTGCCTTTTGATCTGTCCATAGCTTCTACACGAGAGAGAAAGAGGAGGCCATCGATGAGTTCTTCCATCCTGTGTGATTCTTCCAGCACACTGTTGAGCGTTGTTACATACTCTTCCTTTGGCCTGTCCTTCCGGAGCAGGACTTCGATTTCGCCGCGGATAATAGTCAACGGAGTTCTCAGTTCATGGGAGACATCTCCGGAGAATTGACGGATTTTGTTTATGGATTTTTCAAGCCGGGCGATCATACTGTTAAAGGTCTCAACAAGGGCACCAATTTCGTCTTTTCGGTTTTTTAGGTCGATGCGCAGGGACAGATCTTCTGCCGTGATGCCCTCGGCTGTTTTAACCACACTTTTGACGGGATGAAGGGCCCTGTTGATGATGAAGCTGCCTCCAACCGAAGCGAGAAGCATGATGATCGATCCTGTCAAAATCATGATGAAAAAAAGGCGGTTGAGTTGTGCCGCTGTAGCTTCCAAAGACACTCCGACCTGAAGGATTAAAGGACCTCTTACTGGAAAGAGAAAAATACGCAGCGGGTAGGAACTGAGCCTGTCCTCTTCGACGGTTCTAAAAATGTAACTGTCGATATCCGTCCTGTCCGCTCTGATATAGGTTCGTGTCTCCAGCATAAAAGTGCCTTCCGGAATCCGCACTGAGCGGATGACATTTTCTACCTTCTTGTCCTCCCCTTCACTGATTTCGACGACCTGGATAAAGGGCTCGTAGGAGGCATATCTTTCCTCTGCCTTTTCAATGGCTTCCTCCCAGCTCACTCCTCGTGTTCTCCACCTTTCGAGGGCCTCATCGGTGATGGCTACAAGGGCAGTGTCGAGGTCATTCATAAGGCCATCTTTAATTCCCTGATGGAGAAAGAGGCCGGCGAGGATGACTATCGTTCCCAGGATGACGATATACCAGACCGTCAGTTTGAATGTGAGAGACCGAAATCGTTTAATTTTCATCGATTTTATATCCTTGCCCTCGGACGGTCTTTATCAGCTTGACTTCGGCGTCTTTGTCGATTTTCTCTCTAAGGTGATTGATGTACACGTTGATAAGGTTGCTAGTTCCGTCATAGTTTCTGTCCCAGACATGATCGATGATTTTTGACTGCGATAGAATAATTCCCTTGTTCCTCAAAAGATATTCCAGGAGAGCGTATTCCTTGCCGGAGAGAGTGATGGGTTTTCCGCCCCGCTGGACGGTTCGCCGCAGGGGATCGAGCTCGAGATCAGCGACTTTTAACGATCCTGTCTTGTAATCCTGGCTTCTCCGTAAAAGAGCCCGGATGCGGGCCAACAGCTCCTCAAACGAAAACGGTTTGGTCAGATAATCGTCCGCTCCCTCTGAAAGCCCGAGGATCTTGTCTTCGAGTGAATCCTTGGCCGTCAGCATGAGAATGGGGGTCAGCACATTGTTTTCTCTGAGTTCTCGGCAAATGGTGAAGCCGTCTTTTCCCGGCAGCATGATGTCGAGGATGATGACATCATAGGGGTTGACCTGTGCTTCATAGACCGCGTCTTCTCCATTCCTACAGACATCAACGGCATACTGCTCTTCCCTCAGCCCTTTTTGCAGGAAGGCGGCCACTTTTTTGTCATCTTCGACAATTAGGATTCTCATGGTACGTTGCTTATTAAAGTAAATTTATATTTGCTCTTATCTGCTAGTAACGACCACCACCACGGAAACGAGGCATACCAAAACGTGGATTGACCACGTTGCTGTAAACTGAACCGAAGGTGTATCTGACTCCTAAAGATAAGGAATATTTGTAATCTGTCTGGAGTTCTTTTCTTGTCAAGAGTACTTCTTCGAGAGAGTAATCGCTAATGGGGAGATTTAATTGGTCACGAATCGCTTCATAGCTTCCTCGAGCGGTCAAAGACAAACCTTTGATAAGCCGGACACTGATAGATCCGTTTAAAACTATCCTGTTCTTTTTGAAATCATGAAAATAGTGTGAACCGGTGAGAGATCCGGAGATGGTTCCCCAGGGCTGTCTGACATCCATGATGAGCATGAGCGTTTCATTATATAATGTTTCTTTCATCTTTTCATAAATAGTTTCTTCGGTATATTTGGCATAATTCACCCCGATCCTGTATAACAACCTGAGCTGCTTCCGAGTGGATTGGGCATAGGAAAAAAAACTGAATTCAACAGCCGGTGCCACGTTGAAGAGAATATCCAAGTTGCTGTAGGTTGAAGATTCTGCTTCTACCCAACCGCCTACCGACCAATGTTCGCCAATGCTTCTAACTATCAATGCCGAAAAATCCGAATTGCTGCGTGTATCGACATAGTCGGGCTCATCGTCGAATCTATAAGTGTTCTTATCGAAATCAGCAGAAAGCCCAAGCTGAATTTTCATATCGGGAGTTACCCTGTTGGCAGAAAGATTTGTATCTAAAGAACTCGAACTTCGCGAGCTCTGACCATTTGTGCGGCCGTCCAGATTGATGCTGAATACCCAGGAATTCCATCGATCTTCAACAGCCATCGGTTCCAATTTCTGCTTAAAATCCAGGGTGATATATTCACTAATTGGGGATCCGACGATAAATGGAAAGATCCCTCTCTCCATCACTTCAACCTGGGATCGGCGTGTATCATCCCGCGTGTCTGTGGGATTGGAAGCATGCACGAGTGAGTGTTCTGTGCCTTCAAATTCTTCCAATCCTATAAATGTAAAGGTGTATTCCTGCCCGCGGCTTCCTGTGGACTGCTGGGTGACCAGGACATGAATATCGGCACCCTTCCGGTCGCGGACAAAATTGACATATGAGATACTGTCCCGGAAGAAGTCTCGGTCACACATCATGCAGTCGAGATAGACTTTTGGGGCCATTTTTTTTAATTCTTCCAAGTCTGATGAAACATCCTGGGCCATAATCAATGAAGATGAACTCAGTGTAAAAAAGATCATCAAAGCTGCAGCTAACATTTTCGACGTGTACGTGTTCATTTAGTTCTCCTTGTTATATAAATAAGTATAATAACTCCGCATTATAACCGATTTCGGATTAATTAAAGGTTAAAAATAGATTAAAAAAAATTAATGTTTATGGAGACAATTTTACGGAAACTTATAGTCGTTTCTGAGATGGAAGTTTTTTAGAGAGGATTTGATGGTGGGCGGTACTGGATTCGAACCAGTGACACCCGGCGTGTAAAACCGGTACTCTACCGCTGAGCTAACCGCCCAATTCGGGGCCTGGCCTTCATAACTTGAATAACTTTTAGCAGATAGTATTGTAATCCCCCGCACAAAATTATTCAACAAAAATGGGGCCTGGCCTTCATAACTTGCATAATTTAATTTAATTCAAGCTTGACCTGAAGAAATAATGCAAGTTATGAAGGACAGGCCCCAATATGAGCTCGTTCAGATTGATTAGTGACACCTTAGATAGGATAGAATGGTGTTACTATGAGAATAAGACCAACAAGCACATTTGGAGCTATCATTCCGGGATCTCAATATATTACTTCTTTAATACGACAGGGAACGATATCGAAGGAAGCGGCCAAGCGATTGCGCTGGATAGATCATTATGGTCGATATCACAACGCTCGACTGACATGTCGTTACTACGGCATCTCTCCTCAGACCTTTTATCGTTGGAAAAACCGTTATGATCCATATGATCTAACGACACTGGAATCGGGCTCTCACCGGCCATATAGGGTCCGCCGGCCAGAGACTCCAGTTAAAGTTGTAGAAAGGATCCAAAAGCTTCGAGAACAATATCCAAGATGGGGCAAAGATAAATTGACCGTGTTGCTTAAGAGGGAAGGCATAGAGGTCTCAGCCTCAACAGTGGGGCGGGTGATGAATCGGTTGAAGGCTAGGGGGCTTTTACAAGAACCTGACAATGTGCGTTTGGCTAAGCTGGCTAGAAAGAGACGACGCAAGCCCCGTTATGCGGTTCGAATGCCAAAAGGCTATACGATTAACTCTCCAGGAGATCTGGTTCAAATGGATACCCTAAAGCTGCAGCTGATGTCTAACGATGTCAGGTATCATTTTAGTGCCCGAGATTTGGTGAGCCGTTGGGACGGTGCTCGGGCCTTCAGACGACAGACAAGCTTTGCCGCAGCACGCTTTTTAGAGTATTTAGAGACGAAATTTC
>JAZFSR010000343.1:0-10663 GCA_036446295.1 Candidatus Aminicenantaceae bacterium | reverse complement strand
AAACCTGGCGTGGAAACTGAGGCCAACAAAGAGTATGAAAGGAATGCCCTGGAAGCCCTCAATAAAGCGTATGAAATCGAGCCCACCAACAAAGGGATTATCCACTCTCTGGGTGACATGTATGACAAGATGCGCAGTTTTGATGAAGCAGAAAAACTATATCTAAGAATCCTCGAAATGGAACCGACCAATATGAGTAATTACTATGTTGTGGCCGAATTCTATAAAAGATATGCGGGGGGTGTTGAAGAAGGTGAAGAGGGTGACAATGGGGTGAAGACACCTTTCCGGAAAGCAGAAGAAATGTACTTGAGACGAATCGAAACCGATCCTTCCAATCCTCAAGGTTATGCCTATATCGCTCAGTTTTATGATAGCATCCTGCCTGTACCTGAATTTGATAAGGCCGTTTTTTATCACAAGAAAAGGATCGGTCTGGATCCTGAAGATGCCGAAGCCTGGCTGGCCGTGGGTGTCAACCGCTGGTCCAAAGCCCACCGTATCCAGACAATGTTGACCAGACAGGAAAGAATTGATCTTGCGAATGAGTCCGAAACTGCCTTGAAGAAAGCCATTGAGTTGGATGACCAGTTTTCAAATCCTTATGCCCATCTGAGTGTTCTCTACAAACAAATTTTTGCCAAACTCTATCCCGAGAGAGCGAAAAGATATGAGGATCAAGCCGATATATATGTCCAGAGATTCCAGGAATTGGGAAAAAGAGAAGCGGTGAGGAAAGCACTCGAAAAGGAACTGAAAGAAGTCCGATAGAAAGAGAATTAAATAGAGCGCTGGTTTTTTTTATTTTTTAGTCCGGTTCCCTTTTGCCTTTAAATGCTATTACCTTTAAAAGACGAGAATCCGACCTCCCGTTTTCCGATTGTCACGGTTCTCTTTATGGCTCTAAATGTTGTTGTCTTCATCCTTCAGCTCATTTCTCCCGAAGGTCTTCAGTTTTATGTTTACAAAATGGGGACAATCCCCTATGAGATCACCCACTTCAAATCTTTACCTCTTGTGGTCGGCCATACCGCAGAGCAGATACCACGGCTGGCTCCTGCTTTAACGTTGATCGTCTCCATGTTTTTGCACGGCGGATTTTTTCATCTGCTCTTTAACATGCTTTACCTGTGGATATTCGGAAACAATGTCGAAGATTTCTTGGGACGCTTCCGTTTCATTCTTTTTTATCTTATCTCGGGGGTTGGAGCGAGCCTGACACATATAGTATTTAACGCAAATTCTAAGGTTCCAATGATCGGAGCCAGCGGCGCTATTGCCGGTGTGCTGGGGGCGTATCTGATCCTCTACCCGAAAGCGCGAGTGATGACACTCATATTCTTTATCTTTATTATTAGGATTGTGCCGATCCCGGCAGCTTTTGTTCTTGGTTTTTGGTTCTTTATGCAGTTAATGAACATGGGTGGCGGGGGAGGAGTCGCCTGGTTTGCCCATATCGGGGGCTTTATTATTGGGATAGGTCTGATCAAACTTTTCACCAGAAAACGCCCTAAAGTCTGGATCCACTAATCCCTTCATACGGTTGACATATTCCCTGATATTTAGTATTCTTTTGGCTCACAAACTCTTAAACTTAACTATATGATGTACTAAGGTTTGAAGCTATGAAGACTTTTGCACCTAAAAAAGATGAAATCGAGAAAAAATGGTGGCTGATTGATGCCGATGGAAAGATTCTCGGCCGATTGGCTACAAAAATCTCACTGCTTCTCCGTGGAAAAGGAAAGGTGAAGTTTGCCCATTTTATGGACACCGGAGACTTTGTTGTCGTGATTAATGCGGAAAAAATTCAAGTGACGGGGAGAAAACTGGAACAGAAGAAGTACTATCACCATACCGGATATCCCGGTGGGATAAAAGAAAATGTTCTCGGTGAAATGATGGATACAAATCCCGAAGAGGTTCTGAGAAAGGCAGTCTGGGGAATGATTCCAAAAAATAAACTCGGTCGGAAAGTCTACAAAAAACTCAAAGTCTATCGAGGCTCCAATCATCCTCATGAAGCACAAAATCCAGAGGAATACCAGTTTTAGGAGGAATCTTGAGTTTAATTCAGTACTACGGAACAGGAAAGAGGAAAAACGCCATTGCGCGGGTCTATTTGCGGCCTGGGAAAGGCGAGTTTACTCTTTATGTCAACAAAAAACCCCGCCCATTTTCTGAATATTTCACATTAGGCAGCCATAAAAACACGATAAAACAACCTTTTTTACTCACTGAGACAGAAAGTAAATTTGATGTTTTTATTCGTTTGAATGGAGGTGGAGTATCCGGCCAGGCAGGAGCGGTTCGATTGGGAATTTCTCGAGCTCTTATAGAATTCAACAAAGAATTGAGACCGACTCTTAAAAGTGCAGGGCTCTTGACTCGAGATTCCAGGATTAAGGAAAGAAAGAAGTACGGATTGCGCAAAGCCCGTAAAGCCCCTCAGTACCACAAGAGATAAATGGAGGATATCAGTTGCTAACAGTCAGTATGAAAGAACTATTAGAAGCAGGTGTTCATTTTGGCCATCAGACGAAGAGCTGGAATCCCAAGATGAAAGGTTACATTTTTGGACAGCGGAACGGTATTTATATCATAGATTTACAAAAGACTATGAGGATTGTTAAAGAGTCTCTCCAATTTGTAGAGGATATGGTTGCTCAAGGAAAAGAAGTCCTGATGGTTGGAACAAAAAAACAGGCACAGGATATCATAAAAGATTATGCCATTAAATGTGAATCCCACTATGTGAATCAGCGCTGGTTGGGTGGACTGTTGACCAACTTCAGCGTTATCCGCAGCAGTGTAGAGAAGTTGATTGAGATGGATGAGATGAAGGAAGATGGACGCTGGGATCTTTTGTCAAAAAAAGAGCAGTCCAAAATGGATAAAGTTTTCAGAAAACTGACCAAAAACCTCGGAGGCATTAAAAACATGACATCACGGCCCGGGGTTTTGTTTGTGATCGATTCTACCAAGGAAGAGATTGCTATATCGGAAGCCAAAAGGCTAAAAATTCCGGTTGTTTCGATTGTGGATACAAATGGGGATCCTGAGGGTATTGATTTCCCGATTCCAGGAAATGATGATGCCGTGCGGGCTATTGAGTTGTTTACCTCAAAAATTGCAGATGCCATTCTGGAGGGGAAAAAGAAAAAATTGGAACAGGAGCTCCTGGAATCGAAAACAGATGAGGAATCCGATTTAGAAGAGCAGGCTGTGATTACAGAGAAACCGGAAGAAAAACCTGTAGATAAAGTGGAAGTCAAAGATAAGGTGAAGGAAGTTTTGGAAACCAAGGGAACTCCCAAAGAACAAGCTGTTCCTGTTCCTAAAGAAGCTCCTGCTAAAAAAGAAGAGAAAGAAGAGAAAGAAGAGAAACCCGCAGATAAAGTAGAAGTTAAAGAAAAGGTGAAAGAAGTTTTAAAAACCGAGGGAACTCCCACAGAACAAGCTGTTCCTGTTCCTAAAGAAGCTCCTGCTGAAAAAGAAGAAAAAGAAAAGGAAGAGAAAAAAGAGAAAGCAAGCTCTGAAGAATCAGATAAAACCGAAGAGGGAGAGAACTAGGATATGGATATTACTGCAGCCGCTGTTAAGGAATTACGTGATTGTACAGGATTAGGCATGATGGAGTGCAAAAAAGCACTCAAAGAAAGTGGGGGAGACATCGAAAAGGCCATCCTTATCCTGCGAAAAAAAGGATATGCTCGAGCTGAAGGCAAGGTGAACCGAGAAACTGCTGAAGGAATAGTCGGTTCATACATACATATGAACGGAAAAATCGGCGTTCTCGTTGAAATCAATTGTGAATCGGATTTTGTAAGCAGAAATGAAGAATTCCAGGAAATGGTCAAAAATATAGCCATGCATATCGCGGCTGCCAATCCCAGATTTGTCTCACCTGAGGAGATTCCACAGGACATACTGGACCAGGAAAAAGAGATTATTCATGATCAGTTCAAGGATTCTAAAAAGCCGCCGGAGATAGTTGAAAAAATCGTTCTGGGAAAACTGAACAAATTCTACGAAGAAATTTGTCTGCTGAATCAAAAATATATAAAAGAGGACAAGGTGTCAGTCAAAGAATATGTGGCCTCTTTTATTGCTAAATTTGGAGAGAATATAAGAGTCAAAAGATTTGCCCGGTTCCAATTGGGCGGATCTTAATTATAAATGATGACTCAGGATAAACCGGCTTTCGAACGCATTCTACTCAAACTCTCGGGGGAGTCTTTACTTGGCAAACTTTCCTTCGGCATAAATGTCAATGCAGCCAAATCCATCGCTATTCAGATTAAAGATATTCACAGCCTTGGTGTGCAGATCGCAATCATGATTGGGGGTGGAAATATCTTTCGGGGAATTCGTGGGACTGAAGCAGGGATGGACAGGGCTTCCGCCGATTATATGGGACTGTTGGCTACAGTCATTAACGGGATTGCCCTGCAGGATGCGCTGGAAAATGAGGGTGTGGTCACACGTCATATTTCCGCCATTGAGGTCAAAGCGGTTGCCGAGCCTTTTGTTCGAGGCAGGGTTCTTCGCCATCTTGAGAAAGGTCGAGTCATTATTTTCAGTGCGGGAATCGGGAGCCCGTATTTCACGACCGATACGGCCGCGGCTCTGAGAGCACTGGAGATTAATGCGCAGGTGATCCTGAAAGCCACAAAAGTCGACGGTGTTTATTCTGCCGATCCCCTTAAGGACAAAAACGCAAAAAAATTTAAAAGAATCAAATACTTGGATGTGATCAAGAAGGGGCTGGGGGTCATGGACACCACAGCCATATCACTCTGCAAAGATAATAATCTTCCAATCATTGTCTTCAATCTCAAGAAAAAAGACAACATAAAAAAAGCTGTCCTCGGATACGATATCGGGACCAAAATATATTGACATATCATCCCATAAAAGAGGATTCAGATGGTTAAGGAAGAATTAATAGAACTAGAAAAAAAAATGAAAGTCTCAACTGAGCATTTTCGCAATGAATTGAGCAAGTTAAGGACAGGCCGAGCGAGTATCAGCGCTTTTGATGGCATCAAAATTGACTATTATGGAAACCTCACGCCAATCAATCAGGTGGCTACTCTTGGCGTTCCCGATCCGACGATAATCACCATTCAACCTTGGGATCCGAATTTTCTCGAGCCCATCGATAAAGCCATCCGTGCGGCAGATTTGGGGCTCAATCCAATTAACGATGGCAAAACAATAAAAGTGCCAATTCCTCCTCTGGATGAGGAAAGACGTCGGGATATCGCCAAGCATGTCAAAGAAATGATGGAGGATGAAAAGACGGCTCTCCGAAATATGAGAAGAGAAACAAAGGAAAATATTGAATTTCTGGAAAAAGAGAAAGAGATCACTGAAGACGATAAATTTTGGGGATATGACAAACTTCAGGAAATCACCAACGAATACTCAAAGAAAACAGAAGAATTCGCCAAAGCCAAAGAAAAAGAGATATTAGAAATATAGCCTACCTGGATTTTTCACGGACCGAGATTGCTGCCGATGTGAGGCATTGGCCCATGAAGCTGTGGTAGTCCACCGCGAGTGGGTCGTGACGAAGCAGTGGTAGTAAGATCGGTTCGCCCCCTTGGGGTAAAAATGCCGACATTTAATTTTGATTGGACAATAAATACAGTGGTATTCATTGATATTGAAAAAAATATGCTATCAAGTCGATATCATTGAATATAAATGAAGGTGTCGGCAGTTTTATGAATAATTCAGGTCACCCTATTCTGTTTGGTTGGGGACAGGCCGTTTTTTCTTGAACCAGTTTTCAGTTGTCCCAAATTTAGTGCGGACTATAACTCCCCATCCCATGATGCTGATTATAGCCGAAAAAAGTAAACCAATAATCGGGATCAAGGTTATAAAGCTGACCAAAAGGAACCCGAAAAGTACAGTGGCGATGGTGGCGGGATTCTTTTTATTGAAGGCTCGCATCAAGCTATCTCCGAAAAAGTAGAAGATAATAATCCTGCCAAAGATTTTAACGGCAATCCCCAAAGCGATAAGTGTTATGAGTATGGGAATACCAATCAACACGAGTGTCAATATGGCGGCAAAGAGTATGAAACCCGTGTAAACAACAATGCTCAGAAATCCGACACCAAAAGTCGGCCAGAAAGCTGTTCGCAGTTGGGTTGAGGCCAGCATTGCCTGCCGGGGAAATATGGCGGCAATGACGATGGCGAGAATAAACCAGAAAACGAGAAAGATGAGTTTGAAAATCAAAATGATGGGGATAAGGCCGGAGAGCCCATTTTTAAATATTCCCTTGAACGCTTCCGGTGTGTCAAAGAAGAAGGTCATAGTATCCCCTTTGACAATAGCTCCGGGGTGTTTATCGAGTTTTCCAGCGATGGAGACAACGTCGCCTTTGATCTCAGCCGATGATTTTAATACGATGTTTGCACCGAATCCGACAACAGCGACGCCGACTTCTCCTTCAATGATGATGTCTCCTCCAAAGGAGATCACATTTTCACTGACTGTTCCTTTGACAAGAATGGTTCCACCGAAAGAGATGACATTATCCTGAATGTCATATTCTTCCACGGTGATGTTTTTTTTCAGAATTAATCCTTGGCCGTTCAAGGGTGTGAGTCCGGAAATCAGAAAGAGAAAGACCAAAAGAAGAATTATTTTTATCTTCATGTATTCTCTCCGAACAAGAGTTTTTTTCTTAAAGCAAGGAAGATAAGTGAGGAGGCAATAAGAGTTACAGTGACGATGCCGATTTGGACTTCGGGGCTCAGAATTGTCATCAGTTTTCCAAAGCCTTTGAGTGCAATATCGAGAAATTGAGCGATGATGTTTATGAGATGCCAGAGCAGCTTAAAAGCCTTCACGCCTCCTATAGAGAGTGTACGAAGGGCGGGCAGCAAGAATTTATTGATACTGACAAAAAGATCTGCAAGGTTTTTCCCGGAAAGTACAAAGAAAAGAAAGAAAGCAAAAGTCAAGGCTGACAATCCGCCGGCGGCAGCTCTAATCCAAACAGGAAAGGGTATTCTGCTTGGGAAAATTTTTGCCATCACTTGTTGAGTGAAGTTCGGAGGGAGTTCAATTTGAGGAAGGGTGTCTGCGGCCTGGACCAGAACCTGTCTCTCTTCAAGCATGTTCCGGCATTTTGCACACGTGCTCAGATGCTTTTGGATTTTTTGGACTTCATCCACAGCCAGCTCATTCTCAATGAAGAGATAAATCTGGGCAATAGTCAGGCATCCCATCTGTCTTTCTCCATATATTTGCGTAACATTTCTTTGGCTTGAAATACCCTATTCTTAATAGTTCCCACGGGAATTCCCTTTATTTCTGCCATCTCTTTATAGCTGAGGTCGTTGATGTGCCTCCAAATGAACAGTTCCTTGAGACTTGCCGGGAGTTTTTCCAGCACCTCTTCAATTCGTTCTCGAGCTTCTTGGAGTTCAACGGTTTTGACTACCGAAGGATCACCGGATGGAATTTGAAAGGGGACAGAATTACCATCCAGATTGTACTGCTGGTCGATCGAAAAAGCATCAATTTTTTTCTTTCTCCAATAATCGATAATGGAATTCGATGCGATTTTGAAAAGCCAGGTCTTGAATTTGTATTCCTGTCTATAGGAGTGCAGGGAAGAATAGGCCTTGATGAACACACCTTGTGTGATATCGCGGGCAAGTTCGTTTTCCTTGACCATGCGTCCGACATAGTTGATAAGAGGAGATTGATATTTTTGGATGATCATTTCAAATGCCTTTTTCTCACCCTTCAGAGCCTTTTGAACAAATTCTATATCTTCATTCATTGAGGACGCCTTGTCCTCCTTAGATTATACGCATCGCAGAGAAAAAAGTTTTAACCTGAATACTTCATAAAAACTGCCGATATTTCATGGTATACATGTGAATTAACCAGGTAAAGGATCCTATTTTATATCCGTTATGATTTCTGTTCCTTTTGGTACTTTAAGCTCGAAGGTTTTTTTGGAAAGAGAGGTATCGCGCCGGATTCGGTTGAAGTGGAATTCCGATTTATTTCCTGCCCAGTCAAAAAAAACGGCCTTTTGGATCAGCCATGTTTTTGATCCGATTTCGAGAAGAATAAAGTTTTTGTCATCTTCATTTTTGGGTGTCAGCTTGATCTGAAATACGTCGGTGTTTTCTGTAGGGAAGGGACTGTGCTCAGCCGTGAAATTCTCCAGTAGTCCCTGTTTCCCCGACAGGAGAAGGAGTATATCGGATTCATCTTCCTGCGTAAAAGTGCTCCGGATGAGCTGGTTGTCTTCCGGGAAATAGGATTCGAAGATGGAATCCTTTAAAAGATAGATTTTTTCTTCTGGCTTTTTGTAGTGCCATTTCATGAGGCCGGGTTTTTGAAAATAACATGTTCCTGTTTCTCTGAGTGGAGTGGTCACTGTTGAAGAATAATAAATATGCACAAATTCCGCCTGCAGTGTTTGGTAAGAACGGAGCTGCGCTTCTGTTTTGTGTGCCACCTCTTCGGCTGTTTGTGCAAAACCGACTGCCGCCACCATCAGGAGCAAAATGATTTTTCTCATCCCACTTGAATTATAGCAAACAAAAGGGTCCGGTTCAAAACCATCTTAGAGGAGATGAAGGCGGGACCCCTTCCGCGGCGCACCTCCGTCCTCACTCCTCCGTCGTTGCGCGCAGAGATACACCGCTTCGCCCTTCCTTCATCTCCTTCAAGACAGATCCGTATGGAGGGATTATCTCATGAGGAACAGCTGCAGTTGAGTCGGATGGACGTCGAGAAGTGTGTCTCCGCCCGGAGCTTCAGCGAGGAATGGAGACATACCTCGTAAGGGTTCCGTCCGACTCTTAGACAGATGTGATTTCAATAATGAGTTTGCTAAGGGATTAGATATTACGAAAAAAAGCATGTTTGCTGTAATCTTTATTATTTGGGAAAAAGGAGGATTTTTGTTATAACCTCAATATGAGAGTTGAATTTATCGTTGTTTTCCTCGGGTACCTCGTTATTCTTCTTCTCTTGAGTTTTGTGTTTTCGAAGAGGATGCGAAATCTCGAGGACTTCTTTCTGGCCTCTCGCCGTCTTCCCTCCTCTCTGATTTTTTTGACTTTGGGAGCCTCCTGGTTAGGTGCAACGTCGACGCTTGTGGCTGTCGATGAGGCCTACAAGATCGGAGTGAGCTCTTTTTGGGTGATGGGTATGCCGGCGCTTCTGACTGTGTTTGTATTTTATTTTTTTCTGGCCAAACCTATCAGGCAGCTTCCCATAGTGAGTCTTTCCGATTTGGTGGAGATGCGTTATGGTCCTGTGGTCCGGAATTTGGCTACGATATTGATCATCTGGTATATGATTCTTCTCACGGCGAGCCAGATGGTTGCCATAGGTACATTTTTAAAGGCCTTCCTTGGAACGTCCTATTTTTATGCTCTTCTCTTGGGAACAGCCATTGTGCTTATTTACTCCATATTTGGGGGATTCTTCTCAGTCGTGGTTACGGATGGACTGCAGTTTTTCCTCCTTCTTGCAGGACTTATCGGACTGTTGGGATTTCTGCTCAACGAGGCAAAGGGAACGTCTATTTCTCTTTTGGCTGCCCAAATCGGAAGAGATCAATATTTTTCAATGTTTACAGATTTCAAAAGGAATATATTGATCTTGATTTCGTTTACACTGGCATGGATCATCTCACCCATCGTCTGGCAGAGGATTCAAGCGGCCCAGACAGTCAAAAAGGCCAAAAGAGGATTGCTGGCCGTAGGGGGAACATTTTTATTCGTGTACTCGGGTATTGTCCTTATAGGAATTTTAGGGTTATCTCTTTTTCCTTCAGGCATTCAGGAAGGCCCACTCATCTCCGCTCTCATTCTTTCTAAAACAGGGAATTTTTTGGGAGTGCTGCTGTTTATCGCGATCACTGCAGCCATTATGTCCACAATGGATACGGCCATTAACTCAGGGGCTCTGTCTTTAACAAGAGATGTTTTTCAACGGTTTATCCCTAAAAACAAAGCAAATATCATCGTTCTCAGCCGGCTGTCAACTGTGGTTATTGGAGTTTTGGCTTTTCTTATTGCGACTCAGCTGCAATCCATCCTAAAGACTATTGGCCTGGCCTCTGAAATCATGACGGAAGGACTTTTTATCCCGGGGATGGCCATGCTGTTTATGAAGAAAAAGCGGCCAACAGCTGGGCTGCTGAGCTTAGTTCTTGGAGGGGGATATTCTTTCCTCAGTTTTTTGTCTGAAATCAATGTGTTATCGCTGTACTGGTGGCCGGAATGGCCGTATTCTGTACCTTATGGACTTGGAATTTGTTTAGCGGGATTTACGGCGGGCTGGATTATCGATTCTTTTAGAAACTAGAAACTAGAAAGACGTAAACTTGGAGTCTTTTTCATTTTGCGGAGAAGCAAAGTATTTTTTCAATCTGGTTTTTAAGTATCTTCTACCGAAAAAACTGCTCAAGTATTTATCCCGGCGGGCGGCATCATTTTTATTGAGACTGGCTTCCAGGTAAATGAGCTTCAACGGTCCACTGTTTTTCCCCTTCATCATAAATCCTCGTTTGTGGAGCGCCATCCGTGTTTTAAGATCTTGTGTAAATCCTATATACAATTTATTTTCTTTAGTGCTCAGCAAAACATAGGTGTAGTACATTCTT
>JAZFSR010000342.1:0-2424 GCA_036446295.1 Candidatus Aminicenantaceae bacterium | reverse complement strand
TTATCCACGTGGATATATTCAAGCTTTTGGGGCTTCTCTTTCCCCATGAAGATATCATCAAAGCCTATCAAAACATAGAATTAGGCACCAAGGATTCCATTGCTTATGCCATTGAGCTTCTCGATAACATCCTTCCGATAGAAATTAAAACTCGACTCTTCCCATTAGTCGACAACGTTTCCTCTGAGGAACGCATCATTTGGTGCAGAGAAGTACTTCCGGTTTTTTCGTCACAAAAAAATCAAAAATGAGCGCAACCAGGCCCTTGAATAGACTTCTGAAACGACTCTTTGATGTCAGGCCAGAAGAGACAAACACCGCCGTGCTTTTGTTCCTCTATTTTTTCCTCCTCACTGCCTCTGCCTACATCATCATTCCTGTAAAAATTTCACTCTATCTGGAGTGGCTGTCTTTCGAAAAACTTCCCTATGCCTATTTACTCACCGCTGTTTTGATCGGATTTGTGGTCTCTGTGAACGCTAAGCTTTTGCGATCTCTCAGAAGAGAACAGTACATCACCTTTTCTCTTATCTTCTTTATGGCAAATCTCCTCATTTTTTGGTTTCTCTTTAATAAAACAGAATGGAAATGGCTGTCCATGATATTTTGGTTCTGGGAAGATATTTTTCTGGGAACGTCTGTCACCCAGTACTGGATTCTTGTCAATGATTTCTATACTCCTCGTCAGACAAAACGCCTCGTGGGATTCCTGGTCAGCGGTGGACTGCTTGGTGGGATTGCCGGTTCTCTTATCGCATCTGTTTTGGCCAATATTCTTGGAACTGAGAATCTCCTTCTGGTCTGTCCCGTCATACTTATTGGCAGTTTAGTGATTGTGCGAGTTCTTCCCCGGCAGCCCGAAAAGGATAGAAAAAAAGAATCACCCAAAACACGAACAAGAGATAAAAAGAAAAAATCCACGGCAGGATTTGTTGAAAACTTGCAAATGTTCAAGAATAACCGGCATCTTCTGCTTCTCTGTGGAATTGTCGCTTTTGGTATCATTGTTGCCACCATGATCGACTTTCAATTCAACTCAATTGTGGATAGCGCTTTCGGAGAGCAGGATGCAAGAACCGCATTCCTCGGCACTTTTTTTACGGTACTTCTGATATTTTCATACCTCCTTCATGTCTTTACGACCAATCGCATCCTAAAAAACTTTGGACTTCGAACAGCCCTGTTGATTGCCCCTTTCTTTCTGATCCTCGGATCTGTGGCCATATTTGCACTTCCCGTTCTTGTTCACCTCTATTGGGCCGTTTATATTAAAGGCGCAGATAGAAGCCTAGCCCATTCACTCAATCAATCGGTTCGAGAACTACTCTACATCCCGATACCTCCGGAAATTAAGTACAAATCCAAAGTTTTTATTGATATGTTCGTCAGTAAATTCGCCAAAGGCATTGGCGCTGTATTTTTGCTGATCGGCCTCACTATCTTTCATTTCACCTATATTCAGATCAGCTATCTTACTCTTGTCTTTATTGCGGCTTGGGTCGGCTGTAATCTTTTAATAACGAAGGAATATGTCAATATCGTAAAGAGAAATCTGCGCATTAAATGGCAGGAGGCCGATGAATTTCTGATGGACAAGATGGATATCGATACGACAAAACTCATTTTTGACACTATAGAAAGTAAAAATCGGAGTTCAGTTCTGTACGCCATGAACCTTTTTGACCTTGTCAAAAGAGACAAAATGAGCGCAGGCATGAAAAAGATCATTTCTAATAAGTCCAGCGAAATTCAAGCTTCTTCCATGGATTCACTCCTCAATATGGAGGGAGGAATCCTCTTTCCAGAGCTGGATGATTCTCTGGATGACGAGAACCTCGACACGCAGATCAAGGAGATTATGGAACAGGATGTTTACATGGAACTGATGAAGGATCATTTTGAGAAAGTGATCAAGGAAACATCACGGACGGGAGAGGTACATAAGATGGAGGCCGCAAAAGCGATTGGTATGATGCCTTCGGACTCAGCACTCATAAAAAATCTGGGACATTTGCTAAAGGATGAATCCCCGGACGTGCTTAGCTATGCTCTTGAAAGTGCAGGAAAAATAAAAAAGCGAAAATTTGTTCCTCTTGTTATCCAGCAGCTCAACAATCCAAGCACACAGAGAATAGCAAGCCAGGCATTAATCAATTTTGGCTCAGCAATTACAGGCACGCTTAAAGATTATTTGAGCGACTCAGATGAAGATTTGGGCCTCAGAAAAAAAATTCCGGACATCCTTGCAAGAATCGGCACTCAAAAAGCAGCGGATTCTCTATCCTTGGAATTTAAAAAGAAACACAGAGAGGTGAGCAATGAGGTCACTGAAGCTTTGTTTAAACTCAGATCTAATAATCCTAAAATCCATATTCAGGAGGAAATCATTCTTCCTGAAATCATTCAGGTCATCCGGCAGAGTTA
>JAZFSR010000341.1:0-2519 GCA_036446295.1 Candidatus Aminicenantaceae bacterium | reverse complement strand
TCTTCACCGGGTTTGATATCGACGAAACGGGAGAGGGTTTTAAAGAGGAATTTTTTCCCCATACATTATCTCTGGTCGGTTCACAATTATTCTTTATTAAAACTGCCTAAGGCGGCGTCTTCATTGTCGAAAATATCAAGCACTTTCGTAAGCATGGTCACCTGGAAGACGAGATATAATTTCTTGGAAATCTGAGCTATTTTGAGCTTTCCTCCAAGGTTGTGTGTGGAAATGTAACTGGCTAATATCTCTCCGACTCCGAAGCTGTCTATAAAATCAACTTTCTTGAAATTGAAGAGAATGTTTCTTTTTCCTGAGTCGAGGAAATCTTTGACCTGTTGATGGAGGGTGATATCAACGATATCTGACCGTTTTATTTCTCCTGTTACATCAAAAATAACGATATCTTCTTTTTCTCTTGTCTTTATTTCCATCTTATTCCGTCCTCTCGCACGGGAATGAGTAAATCCTTCTATAGCTTTTATCAAAAGATATTTCCAAAGTCAATGTAAAAAACAATCTCCTCACCTTGAGATCGACCTTGCTTCTCATTGAACATAGATTTATAATTTATTCAGATAAGGACGAATTTTTACTGGGAGAAAATAAGTCCGATCGAGAGAGTCTCTTGCTAGTTGCTAGTTTCTAGTTTCTAAGTTTGCGATGAAACGCTATCCAAATAAAGCCAATCCATTCTTCCCTGTTGTCGTTGTTAGCGTACTATTTTTATTTCTCTGCCTGTCCTGTGCCATAGCCCTGGAAAGTCAGAGACAAACGCCCTATCGGAATAAAGATATTCCGTGTGAGTGGACGGGTGTCAAAAGGATTGTGGCGGTCGGGGATTTACATGGAGCCTATGAGCATTTTGTGGAGATACTGATAGGTACAGATTTGGTGGATGATGAGCTTAACTGGATTGGTGGAAAAACACATCTTGTCCAGATCGGGGATGTTTTGGATCGGGGAGACAAACCGAAGGAAATCTTTGACCTGGCCATAAGACTGGAAAAGGAGGCTGAGGCGGCCGGGGGAAGAGTGCATATGATGATCGGGAATCATGAAGAAATGAATTTTGCCAATACGGCTTTTGACCGGGAGCGATATATCACTTATCCACAGTTTGTCTCTTTTCTTCCGGAAGATTATAGACTCAGGCAGGAAAAAAAGTTCAGAAAGAAGTCTGGATCTCAGTCGTTCGAGGATTCAACTTCAAACGGAAATTTTGCTGAAGAATGGACAGAGATCATCAATAAGTCTATGGGAAAGCCCCGCTCTTCGGGCCGAATTTTATATTTAAAAAATCTCAATGAGCTGTATGGAGACTGGATACTAGGGCATAATGTTATTATCAAAATCAATGATGTTGTCTTTGTGCACGGTGGTATCAGTGAGATGTTCTCTAAACGGACGTTAAAATGGATCAATGAAACTTATCGGATAGAACTCGATGACATCAGAACGGCCATAATTAAAAATCAGCCGCCAAAAATTCGCCCTTTTGACCGGGAGCTTTACAATGAGCCAAATGGCCCTCTCTGGTACAGATCTCTGGCCGATGAAGAAAGTGAAGAATTTGAAGATGATGTCGAGAGGATTTTGAACAATCTTCAGACGAACCACATCGTCATTGCCCATACACCACAAACAGTTAGTGAAGCCGATATGACGAAATATGATGGGAAAGTGTGGGTTATCGACACGGGAATTGCTGATTATTACAGGTTGATCGGAGGGTATGTCAGCGCTTTGATAATAGAGAACGGCCAATTCTCTGTCTGGGGTCCAGATAAGGAAAAAAAAGATTCAAATATAAACTAGAGATGAAAAAGGGGCATAAATGAAACCAAAAAATTTTGGATTAATGAGTTTTTTTCTCTTCTTCCTATGTTTTTGCCAGTGCGGTTCAGATGCTTTGATACAAAACGTAGATAATCTTGAGCGTGAAAGCATCGAGAAATTTTTAAAAACTGCCAAGGTTGTCTCTATTGAAAAGGGAAGAGGTAGAAGGACAGAATCATGGATGGTTAAACTGGATGACGGAAAAATTCAGGGAAGAGGTTTTTTTAAATTGGTGGACAGGCATCGGCCCAATCCGAGTGGAGGAGACTGCTATGAATATGTCCTGGCCAGTTATGAACTGGACAAAATGCTTGACTTGAACCTGGTTCCGCCGACTGTAGAAAGAAAAATTGAAAGAAGAAAAGGATCCCTTATGCTTTTTTTGGAACCTCCCGTCATGAGTGAAGAAGACCGTATGCAGAAAAACCTTGTACCGCCGGATCCCTTCAGTTTTAACAAGACTTTGTCCGATATCATTGTATTTGAACATCTCATTTATTTTCCGTCAATGTGCAGCCAGAGAGATCTTGGGAATATTTTGATTCAGACGGAAAAAAACTGGAAAGTGTGGATGATAGATCTCTCGGAAGCCTTTGCGCCAGCCACGAAGTTGATCACAGGATGTGAGATAACCGATTGTTCGGACAATCTGTTTCATAAAATGGAGAATTTAAATAAAG
>JAZFSR010000340.1:0-7454 GCA_036446295.1 Candidatus Aminicenantaceae bacterium | reverse complement strand
ATCCCGCGGTTTCGTAGATCTAGCTTTGATAAAAGAGATGAAGTCGGAGTAGCCCTGGGAATGGCTTGGACAGAATTCGGAGGTGAACTTCTGACTTTCGAAGCGATGAAAACTTACGGAAAAGGCAATTTAACTCTAACAGGACAACTCGGTGAAATCATGCAGGAATCGGCTAAAGCCGCGTTCAGCTATGTAAGAGGAAAGACGTTTGAGTTGAATATCGCAGCAGATCTGCACAAAAATTACGATATTCACATTCATGTCCCCGAAGGAGGGACACCTAAAGAAGGGCCTTCTGCTGGGATCACACTCGCGACATCCATCCTCTCACTTCTTACGGGAATACCTGTCTCAAAGAAGGTGGCCATGAGTGGAGAGATCACATTAAAAGGGAAAGTTCTTCCTGTTGGCGGAATCAAAGGAAAACTGCTTGCCGCACATCGAGAGGGCATTAAAGTGGCCATTCTTCCGATAGACAATAAACCGGATCTAAGAGATCTTCCAAAAAATATCAAAGATGACATGAAAATCAATTTTGTAGAAAACATGGATGATGTACTCAAGATAGCTTTGACTAAAGATATATCTGAAGTCCTGAAAAAGGAAAAAGAATCACTGTCTGAGGAAGAACCTCAGAAGTCTCCTGTTACGCATTGATCGATAAAAGTCAAATTTCAGGGCGGCCAGTTGCTTCAAGAATAAATCATATATGAGGTATTACAATGAAAGAGTTTAATTTACTAGATTTAGAAGAAAAAGATTTTAAAGGCCTTGTTAACATTGCCGATGAAATCGGACTCCAAGAAGATGACATTCAAGATTCAAAGAAACAGAATCTTATTTTCAAGATACTCGAAGCTCAAGCTAAAAAGAATGGGCAGCTGTTTTCTGAAGGTGTTCTCGAGTGCTTAGATGATGGATTTGGTTTTTTGCGTGCTCCGGAATTCAGTTATCTTCCGAGTCAGGATGATATCTATGTTTCGCCTTCCCAAATCAGGAAGTTTCAACTTCGAACGGGGGATACGATTTCCGGAATTGTAAGGCCTCCAAAAGATGGAGAAAAATATTTTGCTTTAATAAAAATCGAGGCGATCAATTTTTCACACCCGGATCATGTGTTGGAAAATAGGAGAAACGTCTATTTTGATAATTTGACTCCTCTGTATCCCTTTGAAAAGATCATACTCGAGGACGGGCAGCCCAAGAACCTGAACGCCCGCGTTATGGATCTGCTAACCCCGATAGGGAAGGGCCAAAGGGGCCTTATTGTCTCTCCTCCACGTGCGGGGAAAACGACGCTTTTAAAAACCATAGCCAAGTCCATTGAAAAGAATCATCCGGAGACATTTCTGATTGTCCTGTTGGTTGCGGAGCGGCCTGAAGAAGTGACAGATTTCCAGAGAAGTATAAATGGTGAAGTTGTGGCTTCAACATTTGATGAGCCACCAATACGAAATACTCAAGTAGCTAATATTGTTTTGGAGAAAGCCAAAAGACTCGTTGAACTGAAAAGGGATGTCGCCATATTGCTCGATAGTGTCACTCGATTGGCCCGAGCTCATAATGCGATCATTCCTCCTTCGGGTAAAGTTCTATCCGGAGGAATCGACGCGAATGCCTTAAATAAGCCAAAGAAATTTTTTGGATCGGCCCGAAAAATCGAAGAAGGGGGAAGTCTCACCATTATGGCGACGGCCTTAATCGACACAGGAAGCCGTATGGACGAAGTCATTTTCGAGGAGTTTAAAGGAACCGGAAATATGGAGATCAATCTCGACAGGAGGCTGGTCGATAAAAGGATATTTCCGGCCATCGATATTAAACGTTCAGGTACACGAAAAGAAGAACTTTTAGTTTCCGATAAAGACTTGGGCAGAATATGGGTATTGCGCAAAGTACTTAGTCAGCTGAACGAAGTGGAAGCCATGGAACTCTTGTTGGATAAAATGGGACGGACAAAAACGAACGCTAATTTCCTGGATGCCATGAGCAAGGGGTAATAATTCAGTTTAATCCTTATGATCCTAACAGCTATTGGAAGATCTGCTTAAACAGCCAACGGAGAAATGTTAGAGTATAGACAGAAAGAAGAACCCAAACCAGAATCGTGAGTGTTTCATTTAAACGTTTGAAAAAAGGGGATCGGACTTTCCTCTTTCGATTCATTTTCGAAATAACAACAAACAACACCAAACCTAAAAGTAAATACAGCCATTTTCGCATCGGAAAGTACACTCCTTAAATGTAGAAAAAATTTTGTTTGTGCTGAAAGAGAAATAGTTGGGACTCAATGGTTTTTTAAGAAGTCCGTTATTGTTCTTCCATCTTGAGTTCGGAAGTTTGGATTGATTTTGCTTAATTCCTGCCAGGCTTTCATACCCTCGTCCTGAAATCCCATATCATAGTAGAGGACAATCCCTTTATTAAATCGAGAATCTCCATGACGCGGGTCCACCTCTATGGCCTTATTAAATGAGGCGATGGCTTCGGTTGGATTTCCTGCCCGGCGGTACATGACGCCTAGGTCTGTCAAAACATTGGCATTGTTAGGATTTATAGATAAATATTGATTATAAGCCCTGATGGCCTCCTGGAATTTGTTGGCATCAAAATATAAATTGCCCAATTCCATCCATGCTGCAGCATTGTTTGGATTGCTCTTCAGCTGCTGTTCCAGAGCAAACATCCTGGCTGAATTCTGGATGGGCGCATTTACGGCAGGACTTTGTGAACCCCCACCAGAATCTGATTTATAAGAAGTATAAATACTTCCGCCAAAAAATCCGATCAACAGAGCTATGAGCCCGATGATGAGAGCTGAATTTAGAGATACAGTTTTGATTTCAACTTTCTTAACATTGGTCATGAGGCCTCCAGATCAAAATAATTTTGAAGAGAATAATTATTAATTTTATAATATTTCCCGATTCCTTTCCACCCCAATATTCTCTTAAAAAGTTGACCACGATAGAGAATCTCGATAGAATGCAAAAATTGATACTTTTATAATACTGTTTTACCTATGGGAGAACATCGCATGAAAAAAACACTTTATGTTCTATTTGTCTTTTTATTTGGCGTTTGTGCATCAGCAGAAACCATTATTAACCCTTCTCTTTTCGATGGCTTGAAGTATCGGAATATCGGCCCTTCTCGTGGCGGGCGTGTGACGGCTGTTGCGGGCATATCTTCGCAGCCGGAAACATTCTATATGGGGGCCAGCGGAGGAGGAGTCTGGAAAACAACCGATTATGGAAAAAGCTGGAGCAATGTCTCCGATGGCTATTTCTCGACGGGTTCTATAGGAGCCATACGTGTTGCTCCTTCAGATCCGGCCATTATATATGTGGGCACAGGATCTGACGGAATTAGAAGCAATGTCATCACCGGCCGGGGAGTCTATAAGTCGACTGATTCCGGAAAGACATGGATGTTTTTGGGCCTCCGTGCGGTCGGACAGATAGGAGCCGTAGAGATCCACCCTGGAAATCCTGATATCGTTTACGTTGCTGCTCTGGGACAGGCTTTTGGCCCCAATCCGGAGCGAGGGATTTTTCGCACTTTAGACGGAGGGAAAACTTGGGAGAAAGTCCTTTTTATCTCTGATCAAACGGGTGGAATTGACCTTGAATTAGCCCCGGACAATCCCAATATTGTTTACGCTTCTCTATGGCGGGGTGAAAGGAAACCATGGACCATCATCAGTGGTGGACTTGAAGGCGGTATGTATAAATCCTCAGATGGCGGTACGTCATGGAAACAGGTCAAAGAAGGATTACCGTCCGGATTGCGTGGGAAAAGCGATCTGGCGGTCTCTCAAGCCGATCCCAGACGCGTCTATATCCTTATGGAAGCTCCGGAAGGGGAGGGGGGTCTCTACAGGTCGGATGACTATGGAGAAAGCTTCCAGCTCATATCGACCTATGCTCCGCTGCTGGACAGACCATTCTACTACTGCAATCTGGATGCAGATCCTACAAATGCAGATATCTTGTATTCCAATGCTACGGGATTTTACAAATCTGATGATGGAGGAAATTCATGGAAACGACGGTCCACGCCTCATGGCGATAACCACGATATGTGGATCAATCCCCATGATCCGGATATATTTATACAATCGAATGATGGGGGAGCCAATGTGACACGTGATGGAGGTCAAACATGGTCCACACAGAACAATCAACCTACGGCCGAACTTTATCAGGTGGCCGTGGATGACCAGTTCCCTTACTGGATTTATGCCGGACAGCAGGACAACTCCACTATCATGGTGCCGAGTTTACCGCCTTATTCTCCTTCGATTGGTGCTACAGGTTTCTGGCAGTCCATTGGTGGTTGTGAAACTGGACCCGCTGTACCAAAACCAGGAAATCACAACATCGTATACGCCAACTGCAAGGGACGTTTCGGACGTTTTAACAAACTGACAGGCCAGGAGAAACAGTACTATGTGGGAGCGGCTAATCTCTACAGCCACAATCCTAAAGACTTAAAATACCGCTTCCAACGAGTGTCTCCCATCCATGTCTCTCCGCATGATCCAAATGTGGTTTATCATGCATCCCAGTACCTTCATCGTACGACGGATGAAGGTGTTACCTGGGAAACCATATCTCCTGACCTGACTGCGAATGAATCGGATAAGCAGGTCATTTCAGGAACACCGATCACCCGCGACATTACAGGCGAGGAGTTTTACAGCACAATCTATGCTGTCCAGGAATCAATTCTGGAAAAGGGATTGATCTGGGTGGGTGCAAACGATGGACCTGTCCATGTGACTCGCGATGATGGGAAAACCTGGACCAAAGTGACACCTTCTGATATGCCTACCGGAGGACGTATTCAGTCTATCGAGCCATCTCCACACAACCCAAGTAAGGCTTATTTCGCCGCTTACCGCTATCTGCTTGGAGATTGGGAGCCCTATATTTACAGAACAACTGATTATGGGAATTCTTGGAAGAGGATAACGACAGGAAAAAATGGAATTCCTAACGATACACCGACCCGGGTAGTCAGAGAGGATCCGGATCGTGAAGGGCTCCTCTATGCGGGCACGGAATTCGGGATGTACATCTCCTTTGATGATGGAGAACACTGGCAGGTGTTTCAACTTAATCTTCCAGTGACCCCTGTCACAGATATCAAGGTTTACAGGGACGATCTTGTTTTGTCCACCATGGGGAGGTCTTTCTGGATTCTCGATAACATTACACCTCTCCATCATTTTTCCGAGGACATAAAAAACTCTCTTTTTACTCCTCGCGAGACCTATAGAATGCGGTTCCGGGCTTCTCGAGGTTCAGCGGGTCCTGAATATCTTTCTCCTGGTGTGATTTTCGATTATGTCCTGGCAGAAGAAACAAAAGAGGACATTGTCTTGGATATCCAAGATTCTTCGGGACAAAAAATGAGGACCTTTTCAAGTGCTGCGGGTCAACCGCGATTAAAAAAGACGGTGGGGGCCCATCGATTTCTTTGGGATATGAGGAGGGAACTGTCTGTAGAAGAAAGCACAGAGACTCAATCCCGCCGCCAGCGGCGAGGGCCTTTGGTTATACCCGGCATGTATCAGTGTATTATCACCATCGGGAATTGGAGTGATCGTGTCCAAGTTGAGATTCTTCTAGATCCCAGAGTAGCTGCTGATGGAGTAACGCTGTCAGACTTAAAAGAACAGGAACAACTCAGCCTGAATGTTCTGAAACTTCAGAATAGAGCGCGAAATACGACAAGCCGGCTTGAAAAAGAAATGGATAAGCTCACTGCAAAAACTGAAGGGGGAAAAAAGCTTTCTCGTCGGGAAAAAAGTGTAGAGACAAAACTTAACGCGGTCAAGTCAAAATTGGTCACATCAAGAGGCCGCTACCAGCAGCCGATGATCTTGGATCAGATCGGCTACCTCGCCGGCATGCTTGACAGGGCCGACCAAAAGCCTGGACGTGACGCCTATGTAAGATATGATGAGCTTAAAGAGGCCCTAGCTCTATGTGAGAGGGAAATCTCTCAGGTCCTCAAACAAATAGATTAAGCTTATCCAAGAATGTGAATTTGTTTTCAGAACACAGGCAGAGAATGGGTTGTCTTGCTAAAAATGCTCAAAAGAAGTATAATAACTTAAAATAAAGCGGTAATTGTTCCAATGAATTGTTTATCCCATTAGGTCAATAATTTCTTTTGACAATCACTTCTTCATATTTACATTAATAATTAAGGACATTAAATGGAATTTTATAAATTAAATCTCGATTTCAGTCTTCAAAAGGGAATTACAGATATAGGCTATACGGAGCTGACAGACGTTCAGGAACAAACCCTGTCTAAAACACTTCAGGGAAAAGATGTTGCAGTGCAGTCACAGACTGGAACAGGAAAAACTGCGGCGTTTTTAATCACTATAATGGAACGTTTGTCGAAAAAAACATCCCCAGATCATAAATTTGCGCTGATCATTGTTCCCACCCGGGAATTGGCCGTTCAGATCGAAAAAGAAGCTCTTCCATTGTGCCGGCATATGAAATGTAAAGTAGGAAGTTTCTATGGCGGCGTTGGTTATACCCGCCAATTAGAGTCTTTGCGAAAAGGTGTGGACATTGTTATTGGAACTCCTGGACGTTTGTTGGATTTTAGCCAAAAGGGCTATTTACAGTTGAAAAATGTTGAAATACTTGTGATAGATGAGGCCGATCGAATGTTCGACATGGGATTTCTTCCGGACATCACAAAACTTATTCAAAAAATGCCTTCACAAAAGCACAGACAGAGCATGCTGTACAGTGCCACTCTGAACCGGTTTTCAAGGACTGTAGCCTATAAACACATGAATAATCCGGATTTTATTGAACTCACTCCTGACCAAATGACCGTTGATACAATTTCGCAAGAACTCTATCATGTAAAAAGCCATATTAAATTGAATCTTTTGCTGGGCATTCTTAAAGCTGAAACTCCTCAAAATGCATTGATTTTTACCAACACAAGACATGTCGCTTTCCGCCTGTCGCAGAAACTCAAAGGCAATGGATACAGGTGCCAACATCTGACGGGTGATCTTCCGCAAAATCGGAGATTAAAAGTCATCGATGACTTCATGAAAGGGAAATTTTCTTTACTTGTTGCGACCGATGTGGCCGCCCGCGGACTTCATATTGATAATCTGGATATGGTTTTCAACTATGATATTCCCCAGGACTGCGAGAATTATGTACACCGGATAGGCCGCACGGCCCGTGCCGGCAAAAAAGGTAAGGCCGTAACATTGGCTATAGAAGGGACAGCCAGTCACCTCAAAGCCATAGAGAAGTTCATTGGAATGAGCATTCCCGTTCAGCCGGAAAATTTTGACCTGATTGCCAATGACAGAAGTTATCTAGACCCTCATAGGAAGAGGCCATCAGATTTTAATAGATTTAGAAATGAGAAACGTCCTTATTCTAGAGGGAGAAAGA
>JAZFSR010000339.1:0-3643 GCA_036446295.1 Candidatus Aminicenantaceae bacterium | reverse complement strand
CCTCTGAGAGTTAAAGAAAAACTGGCATACAATGTCAGCTCACGCCTCTCTCTTTATAAAGAGGGCGGACTATTTGAGGTTTATCTTGAGACTGATAATGAAAAATTAGATGCCGCTCGTGAAGCTCTGCAGGGGATTCTTGATAACTTGATTGAAGAGGGTGTATCCGAAAAAGCACATAAGGCAAATATTGCGTATTATAAAGGATCTTTTTTAAGGCATGTTGAGACGAAACGAAACCGAACGCTTTCCCTCCTTTTTTATGAAGCGATGGGATTGGGGTATTCATTTTTGGATCGGATTTTTCTGGAAGTCGATAAATCAACGTTGGAAGAGATGAATGCTTTTATTAAAGATATTCTTTCTCCTGACAAAAGACTAGAAATTATCATTGGTCCCAAAACCGATTAGCGTCGAATCTCGACAAACGATCCCTCCCTTGGAAACTTGTATTAATTTGTAGGTTTTCCTTATATTGCATTTTTTTACTTTAATCTATATTTTAGTAGAGAATTGAAAAGAGAGGTTAAATAATGAGAAAAATCACAGTCTTATTTTTTATTCTGATGGCATCTATATTTGTTTTCCAATCCGGATGCAAATCTGATGAAACAGCACAAGGTCCCATTCCCTCCGAGGTCATGGACAATATCAGAAAAGTCCTTTCGGAAAAAAGCAATAACAAGGAGCTTGAGACTTACGAACTCTATGCCGCAGCTCGCAAAGAACTCACGCTTGTGGACATCGATACTATCAATCCCAAGAGGCTGTCCACAGAAGAAACCATGAAATATGCGGAACTTTTAACTTGGGCAGATAAAAAAAATGAAGCCGCTAAGGTCTACGAAAAAGTGAGTAGAGGCAAAGATGTGTCGGCCCGTGAAGCCAGTAAAATGCTGATCAATCTGGAAGTGCCTGAGGTCGAGAACAACCCGGAGCTTTACGAAAAAATGTTGGCGGATTACCGGGCAAAATTTGCTCCTTCACCGGAGGACACATTCGGTCTGTACAATCAAGTGGCCGTCCTGTCCCGGCATTTCAATGAGAACAAAAATCCGGAAAAAGCCATAAAGATTGTCCAGTCCGAGATCGATTATCTGAATTTCGATGCTCCCTATTTTTCCTACAGGCTGCTCAGCAGCCGCTATCAGTCCTATCTGGATCTAAATCGAAGAGATAAGATCGTTGATCTTTTAGAGAGCTACAAGAAAAAATTCGAAGACATCGCCGCAGAACGTGAAAAAAATATTCCCTCAGATGAGGAGGAAGCCCAAGAATACAACCAAACTACTAATGGATTCAATTCTCTTGCCCGTACGATGCAGTCCGGTTTGGCCCGGATCAACGTCATCAATCAGGAAGCGCCCGGATTTACCTTCACGCATTTCTTTAATACCGATCCTGTGACTCTAGAAGGACTGCGGGGCAAAGTAGTAATGATTGATTTCTGGGCCACCTGGTGCGGCCCATGCATCGGCACCTTTCCCGAACTACGCGAAATCCATGCTTTATATAAAGACAAAGGCCTTTTTGTTCTAGGGGTAACCGGCTTCCAGGGAAGTATGAGCAATCACGGGAAAGACCGGTTAACAGATCTTTCGGAAGAGGAAGAGCTGACACTTTTGCCGGAGTTTATCCAACACCAAAATGTCACATGGCCCATCGCTTTTTCAGACCGCAATTGTTACGATCCGGAATATGGGATAACGGGTATTCCGACAAGTGTTATCATCGATAAAAGCGGTATTGCCCGGCTGTTCACTCACCCGGCCAATAAGGATGAAATTATCGCCCTGATCGAGAAGCTCCTAGCCGAGTGAGGATTGAGAATGATTAAGCGGGCTGTTCCAATCCCACAGCTCTTTCTTCAGCTTCTGAGACATCTAATGGTACCATGAGTACTTTTCTTTTTTGGTCAAAAAAATAGGAGAAATTCTAATGTTTATGGAAAAGAAATCACTTTTTTCAGAAAGGTTTGTGGTGCGGCAAATTCTGATAACCGCTCTACTTACTGTTTTGACTATACCAATCGCCTTTGGAGGGCAGACAAAACCGCTGCCGACTTTTTCCGATTATGGCCAATGGGAGATGCTGACACGCTCAGGCAGCAACGGCGGTTTTTCGCCAGATGGACGATGGTTGGCTTTCGGTATCAACCGAACAAACGGGAACAATGAACTGCGCATCAAAAAACTTGCTGACGGTAAAACGGAGGTCGTTCTTTTTGGCTCCCAGGCGGTCTTTTCGTCCGACTCACGGTGGATTGCTTACAGAATCGGTTATTCCGAAGCTGAGCAGGAAAAACTGAAAAAAGCCAAAAAGCCCGTGCAGAACAAGCTCGGCTTGATGAACTTAACGACGGGAGAGATGTCGACAATCGACACCATCGAGGCTTTCTCCTTTAGCTCAGATGGTGCTTATCTTGCGATGCGGCGGTACCGACCGGAGCGTGTTTCGGGTGGGGCAGCTGCTCCCGGACGAGGTGACGGTGGAGGAAATGCTCCTGAAGAACCACTTGGTATGACTCTTATCATTCGACAGCTTTCGAGCGGCCGTGATACGACGTTCGGCAACGTGTCCCAGCATGTTTGGCAGAATTCCGAAAAAAGTCACTTGCTGGCCATGACCATCAGCGCCGATGGAAAAGCGGGAAACGGCGTCCATCTGTTCGATCCGGAAACAACCGTGCTGCGCGTGCTCGACTCGTCTTCGTCGGTTTACAAGGGACTTGTGTGGCGGAAAGATGCGGCAGATTTGGCCGTTTTCATGGACGTGACCGATGAAAAAAAAGACGGTCCCTCTCATGCTGTCTTATCTTGGACCGGCCTCGGCAAGACAGAACATCAGCTTACTTATGATCCCTCCTCCGATTCCTCATTTCCGGCCGGCATGCGGATTGTCTCGTTCCGCCCGCTCTTGTGGTCAGATGACGGAAAAGTGATTTTTCTCGGGATCGGACCGTGGAAGGACAAAATAATCCAGCCTGAAAAAGGAGAGAAGGGCGACAGTGAGACCGAAGTTGAGGAGCCTTCGACCATCGAAATTTGGCATTGGAAAGATGTGTTCGTTATGCCCTGGCAGAAGGTCCATGCAAATGAGGATCGAAGACGGAATTTGCTGTCTGCCTGGCACATCGACAGCGGCAAGTTTGTCCAGCTTGGCAAGGACCTGATTAACGAACGGATCGTACCTATTCGGCACACCAAGCTTGCCTACGTTATGGAGTGGTCGAAGTATGCGATGGAGCGATCGATTGGCCGAATGGGGGCTGACCTCTATCTCCAAGATATAACGACCGGCGAGCGGACCAAACTTAAGGAGAACATCAATGACAGGTATGTGAGGTCCGGATCCAGTGGAAAGTATTTGCTCTTTTTGGAGGACAATCACTACTGGACGGTCGATCTCGCCACGCACAAAATCACGAATATCACAAAAAATGCATCCGTATCGTTCATCAACATGGAATCGGACAGCACGGCAAAAATATATCCTGATCTTCTTCAGAAACCTCCTTTTGGTGTTGCGGGTTGGACGGAATCTGACGCAGCCGTACTTCTCTATGATAAATATGATCTCTGGCAGGTGGCTTCCGATGGTTCGAAGGTGCTGCAGTTGACTGAAGGCGCGAAGGAGCAGATTC
>JAZFSR010000338.1:0-4990 GCA_036446295.1 Candidatus Aminicenantaceae bacterium | reverse complement strand
TGCAGTGGCTTGTATCAGGGAGAGTCAAGAGAGCCATTTGGATTCCCTCCGGATTGAGGACATAGACATCACGGCTGGGATGGATAGAAAAACTGCCGCCAAGAATATATATATTTCCCCGGCTGTCAATATCCACATCCTTATAAATGATCTTGGTAGGCAGGACATATCCGGAAATTTTCTCTTTCTTGACCTTTTTAATCCCAAGAAGTTCCTTGCTCCAGATTCTAGACCCCGAAATGTCGAATTTTTCTATTTTATCTTGAAATGTATAAGCAATATAGACATTCTTGTGATCATCAATAATAAAACTGAATTGATCCATTATCAAATCTGCACTTTGTTGGCCGAACGTCATAACTCTCTCAATCCGGCCGGCAGCGTTGTAGAAGCAAATCTGTGGTGGGCTGTTTATCACAAGAGGAGCGACAGCAATTTCATCATCTCTGAGCACGCAAAAATCCGATATCGGAACTTGAATAGGGATGCGGCGCACAAACTGCAGGTCCTTATCAAACACCTGGATTCCTGACACAAGGTGATCTGTGACATAGAGATAGTTTTCTGAAGCATCCAGGAGCCTGGGAGCCATAAATTCCCCAGGCCCCTGACCTCTTCCTCCTTTTTTTTTCAACAGATTTCCGTCGGAGCTTATTTTCTTTAAAGAATAATCCAGCGAATCCGTCACATAGATATCCCCGGACAAGTCAACGTTTACTCCAATCCATTGGAAGAAAAGATCATCTTCCAGACTTCCCAGAGTGAGGAGCTGCTCCAGCTGAATGTCGCTTCCGTTTACGTTTCGTTTTTGATTAAATAGAGATTCGCCGCTCGATAGACCTGAGACGGTTTTAAACACCATTAAAAGAAGGAACAGTAAAAAGCAGAGTGTTCTTTTCATTTTCATTTCTCTTTTACCTCTATCCCTAAGACGGAAATCTGCCCTTTTTTATCTCAGATATCTTTAACAGAGTCGATATACTTCTTACAGAATGCATATCCGAGAGCACAGTGGAAAAGACCCTCGGTAGCCGCACCTCTCCAGACAGAATCATAGAAACAGCGAATAAATGCGATTTCACATGGTCCCGGTTCAGCTTCAGCACCAACCATATTCATCATCACCATCAAGATCACAAGACAAAAAACAATTTTTTTAATGTTTTTTTTTCTAGTCTTATTCATAAAAAAACCTCCTCCATAGTTATTTGTTTTAAAAATCCACATAGTACGTCAAACACCAAACATAGCCATTGAGACATCCTGAAGCGAAGATTGCAGATGATTGAGGGCCAGCCAAGATCAATGCGATGACGGCATCGACAAGGCACTTTGTCAGAGCCCTTCTACAGATATTTCCAGCATGTACTGAAGGAGCCCATGCACACATCAGCACACATACAATAAGTACACTGGCTGTCAATTTGACTGTCCTTCCTTTAGTGTTATTTTTCATTGTTCGCACCTCCTATGTCGTATTAAGAGCAATTTCCATGCCAACTAAAAGAAAATATTAATTTTTTTTAACTTGTTTATATTCAATGAGTTACAAGGAGGTAGATGGCGGCCAATTCCGGATTATAAAAGGATTTATGACACAAATTGTGCCATGTTTCTCTATCCGGCTTATTTGCAGATAGTTACACAAAAGAAATGGCACACTTTGTGCCACACATTTATTTCATGGGGATGTGAATATTTTTGTCTTCAGCACAACGGATGGCTTCTTCATAACCGGCATCCGCATGTCTGACTACACCCAGTCCCGGATCGACCGTGAGGACTCTCTCAAGACGTTTGGCCGTAGAATCCAGGCCATCGGCAACCGTCACCATTCCCGCATGTATCGATAATCCGATACCGACTCCACCACCATGGTGAACAGACACCCAGGAAGCTCCACAGATCGCATTCAACAGGGCATTGAGTATAGGCCAATCTGCAATGGCATCCGAACCGTCTTTCATTCCTTCTGTCTCTCTGTAGGGGGAAGCCACTGACCCTGAATCCAGATGGTCTCTCCCGATGACGATTGGAGCGCTTATCTTTCCGCTTTTGACTAAAGAGTTTATGACCGCACCAAAACGAGCTCGTTCTCCATATCCAAGCCAGCATATTCGTGAAGGGAGTCCCTGAAATTTCACTAATTTCCGGGCTTTAGTGATCCAACGTGCCAGGGGTAAATCTTCAGGGAACTCTTTGAGCACGGCCTCATCGGTAGTGTAGATATCTTGAGGATCCCCGGATAGGGCGACCCATCTGAAAGGACCTTTACCAAGACAGAATAAAGGCCGGATATACTCCGAAACAAATCCGGGAATATCGAAGGCATTTGTTAAGCCGGCATCTTGGGCTTGTCCTCGAATATTATTACCGTAATCAAAGGTACGGGCCCCCATTTTTTGGAGTTCAAGCATGGCATTGACATGCACTATCATAGACTGGAAAGAACGCTCCCTGTAGTCATTCGGATCTTTTTCTCTCAGCTTTATAGCCTCATCATAAGAAAGCCCATGGGGAACATATCCATTAAGTTCATCATGAGCCGAAGTCTGATCTGTCAGGATGTCAGGAATAACTCCTCTTTTTACAAATTCTGGAAGAACATCCGCAGCATTGCCGAGAAGTGCGATAGACAGGGCCTCTCCCCTCTCTTTGGCATCAAATGCTAATTTTAAAGCCTCATCCAAATTCGTAGCCATAGTATCCACGTAATTTGTATCCAAGCGTCTTTTAATCCTTGACTCATCCACTTCTACAACAATAGCCACACCTTCATTCATGGTTACAGCCAATGGTTGGGCTCCACCCATACCTCCAAGCCCCGCAGTCAATACGAGTCTTCCCTTGAGAGTCCCGCCAAAGTGCCTCTCCGCGACGGAGGAGAGCGTTTCATAAGTTCCCTGGAGAATCCCCTGAGTTCCAATGTATATCCAGCTTCCGGCTGTCATCTGACCGTACATCGTCAATCCCTGGGCTTCCAGACGGCGGAACTCATCCCATGTCGCCCATTTGGGAACAATTTGAGCATTTGATATCAATACTCTTGGAGCCTCAGGATGAGTGGAGAACACTGCGACCGGCTTTCCGGATTGAACTATCAGCGTTTCATCGTTTTTGAGATTTTTCAGGCTTTCAACAATCGCATGGAAGCACTTCCAGTTTCGAGCCGCTTTGCCTGTCCCCCCATAAACGATAAGTTCTTCTGGTTTTTCGGCAACATCGGGATCCAGATTATTCATCAACATCCTCAAAGCGCCTTCCTGGGACCAGCCATGGGTATGGAGTGCGGGCCCGCGGGGAGCTCTGATTTCCTGATATTCGCTCATTGTATCCTCCCTTAATTCGGCAGAACTTTGTTCAACCTCTCGACCACTTTCTCTTTCCCGACAAGTTCGAGCACATCAAAAATGCTCGGACTTACAGCCATGCCCAAAATCATCACCCTGCAGGCATGGATGAGAAGTGCGGCTTTTACGTTTTTAGCTTCAGCAAAATCCCGCAGCTTCGACTCTATTTTTTCGGCTGAAAAATCATCCAGCTTACTCAATAACAAAGAAAATTCTGGAATCAATTCCGAAAGCCTATCATCCCGAAGGTATTTCTCAACGGCTGAAGCTTCATATTCAAAATCATCTGAAAGGAAAGGTCTTCCTCTTTGGGCAAAATCATCTATAAAACGGCTTCTTTCTTTTAGCAGGTCAAGGAATTTATAAAACCAATCCTTTTTTCCACTTTCCAGTGCTGAGCTCCAGAGCCCGTCTTTTTCAAACGTTGGCTTTACATAGAGAGAGAGTTCGGGAGCGCTCATCTGGGAAATCAACTGCCCGTTGAACCATTCCAGTTTTGCCACATCGAAAATGGGGCTGCTTTTGCTCACCCCTTCTAATCGGAAATTATCGCCCAATTCCTCAAGAGAATAAATCCTCTCTCCTTCTCCGGGATTCCAACTCATCAAGGCGAGAAAATTCATAAAAGAGAGTGGAAAATATCCCTGCTCTTTGAACTGAAGCACAGATGTAACGCCATGCCGTTTACTCAATTTTTTCTTGTCAGGGCCTAAAATAAGGGCCAGATGAGCAAATTTTGGAGGAGAAATTTCAAAGGCCTTATAAAGCAAAATATGTTTGGGTGTATTAGAGATATGGTCATCTCCCCTTATAACATGTGTAATCTTTTGAGCCAAATCGTCAACAACAACAGAGAGATGATAGGTTGGCAGTCCATCACTGCGAAGAATCACAAAGTCATCAATGGTGTGATTGCTTACTGAAATAGGGCCATGAATAAGATCCCTAAAGCTCGTTTCCCCCGTAGGAACAGAAAACCTTATGGCTCTTTGTCTTCCTTCAGATTCCAGGCGCTTTTTTTCCAGACTCGATAAAGATCGGCAGAGCTTGTCGTACATCCAGCTTTGCTCTTTTCCTCTTTTTCTTTGGTGAATGTCTTCAGGCCGGCAGTAGCAGTAGTAGGCCTTATTCGAGCTAACGAGATCTTCTGCCTTCTCTTTGTATAGTGGAATTCTTTGCGACTGAAAAACAATATCCTCGTCCCAATCGAGTCCAAGCCATTTAAGTCCTTCTAAAATAATCTGAGTCATGTCTTCTGAAGATCGCAAAACATCCGTATCCTCTATACGGAGCAAGAATTTGCCATGGTGATGACGGGCATACAGCCAATTGAATAGACAAGTTCGGACGGCTCCGACATGGAGATATCCTGTAGGGCTTGGTGCAAATCTCACTCTTACCATTTTTCCTTTCCTAGCATACAAAAAAAAGGGTCATAAAAAAAGGGGGGGTGAGATGAAAATCTAAAAATTTCACCCCCCCAAATATGCAAAAATGGCTTGACTAGGTAAAAATAAATACAGTACGATTAGGTCGAAAAAGGTTAGGATTATAGGAAGATCGATTAAAGAGAATACGCCAATTCAGGCATCTTTTTAAGGGATCGGCGGAGACCCTAAAAACAGGATTTTTGTTACCAT
>JAZFSR010000337.1:0-2533 GCA_036446295.1 Candidatus Aminicenantaceae bacterium | reverse complement strand
TGACACGCATCCTCACAATCGTTGCGTCATTCCTGCTGCTGCCTTCGTCGTTCGCGGCGGAGCCGTCGCACGTGATTCTTTCCAAGGTGAGCTCATTGTTCCGGAATCAACTCTTAAAAAGAAAATGCACACACAAACAGGAAAGGAATTCATCCCGGTCGTTCTGGAAGAAGATCTTGGCAGGATCAGAGGAATCTACCTTGAATTGGACTACCAGAGAGTTGAAGTGAAGATTATTGAGAAAACGTTTGATGATGAGAGTGGCCGGGTGTCCTTTCTCCTGAATGTAATACCTTACGAAAAGATCGAGATTGTTGTTGAAGGCGCGGATATACCCCTGGAACTTTTAAAGCCCATTTGGGCAGCAGGAGTTTTCGAGGAGTGGAGTTTAACTGAGGGAGAGGCCAAAATCATCAATTATTTAAGGGAAAAGAATTATTTGTTTTCTAATGTGACATCCTCGATAAAGAAAGAAAATGGAAATATTTATGCGACTTATAAAGTTGTTCTTGGTGAGAAAGCGAGAATTCAGGATATAGAGATAGAGGGAGCGCTATTTTTTACTTCTTCACAAATCCGGGTAGAGTTGGGAATTCCGGAAAAGCTTTATTTTTTTAAAAAGATCAATGGTGCCAGACTATACGAACTCTTAAGAGAGATCGAGTTTCTGTACCGGACAAGAGGATTTTCTGAGACAAAAGTTGTCCTGATCTTTAAGAAACTGCAGAATGCTGTCAAACCCATCTTCTCCATTGAAGAAGGCAGGCAGGACATCATTGATCAGATTGCCCTGGAAGGATTCCGTTCCTATCCTGATGAGCAGTTGCTCAAGGAGATCGGCAGTTCTGAAGGCGGAGCTTTTTACCAGCCCAATATTCAAAGAGATGTGGACAGACTCGAAAATTTTTATATGAATCAAGGATTTCGGGATTCGTTTATAAGGGCCGTTGTTCAACAGGGCGAAGAAGGGAACTACTCTATACGCTTCCTAATTGATGAAGGGCAGAAAATTTTTGTTGATAACATCATCATTTCCGGGAATGAGACAACGCAAAAAAAAATTATTTTAAGAGAACTCCTGATCAGAGAGGGAGATTTTGCATTTTATGATTTGATTATGGCCACGAAACGACGACTTGAGGGGCTTGGAATTTTTACGCAAGTCAAGATTGAAGAAATCCCTGTTTCACAAGACCACATCAATCTCCTAATCAGTCTGCTCGAAGGTCAAAGAAATTATGTTAGTTTAGGATTGGGCATAGAGACAAAAAATGTTCCAAATGCCTTTGCCGTATGGGATTATGTGGTCAGGCCCAGGGGGACGGCAGAACTGATCCGCAGCAATTTATTCGGATCGGCTGCGCAGCTCAGTCTGGTTGGGCAGGTCAGTCTTCGAGAACAGAGGGCCGTCGCTTCCTGGGAGCAGCCCTATTTTCTTGGAAGACCCACACAATTGTTTGTGAATGCCTGGTTGGAAAGGGAAGAAAGAGAGAGCTACAGTTTCGAAAGGAGTGGCTTAAGTCTTTCTATGTTCCATTCCCTTTCTGAAAAGGAAGAAATGGTTTTATTGACCACGATGAAATATGCGCGGACGACTCTATTTGAACTCTGGGTGTCTGAATCCGAAGTGGACCGGCAACATTTTCCTTTTTCCACGACCTCAATCTCGGGAAGTTTTATTTGGGATAACAGGGATGACCCTTTTAATCCGGAGAGGGGGTTTTTCTTAAGCTCAGTTTTGGAATGGGCCTATCCGCTCTTTAATGTAGAATCTAATTTTCAGAGGACATTTTCAAAATACCAGCACTATATCTCCATTATTCCTAGGGTGACCTTCATTACAACAACCCGACTGGGTTTGGGCAGAGGAAGAATGCCCATTCATGAGAGATTTTTTGCTGGTGGGAGCAATTCTTTCCGAGGTGTGGGATTCGATGAGCTTGGACCGCATGACCCAAATTCGAACAATCCTATTGGAGGAAAGGCGCTAGTCCTTTTTAATTTTGAAATGACTTTTCCGATCCTCTTGAAAATGGAAAATTTGTTTGGAACTGCATTTTTTGATACTGGAAATGTTTTTGAAAGGCGTAAGCAGGTGAGCTTCATCAATTTTCAAAATGCTGTCGGATTTGGCCTGCGGTACCGAACTCCCTTGGGGCCAATCCGTTTTGAACTGGGATGGAATCTTAATGCTCCCCCGGGTGAACGCAAACCTCTCGTCTTTATAACCATCGGCAATGTTTTTTAAACCTATAGATCTTGATTGGATTCGTTTACGACGGGGATTGTGTCTGTTCCTGTCTATGTTTCTTATGATGTCCTCTATTTTTTTCTCTTTTTATAGATCACAAGAAGTTATTGATCGGATTGCTGCTGTGGTGAATGAATACGTGATCACTCTGTCCGATGTGAAAATTGCAGCATCTTTTGAACTGTTTGGTGAGGAGACTGTGTCGCAGGACGCGGATTTTTTTGTAATTCTTGATTGGCTCATCAATCAAAAATTGGTTTTAGGCTTGGCTCAAGAAAGCCG
>JAZFSR010000336.1:0-5669 GCA_036446295.1 Candidatus Aminicenantaceae bacterium | reverse complement strand
CAAAAAGCAAAAGATAAGAACCGAAAAACAAAAGAAAAGAAAAAAAAGATTTATCATTGCCCTCTCCCTTCTCGGCGCTTTTCTCATCTTTTCGGTCCTCGCTGTTAAATTAACCTCACATTCAGGATTTTGCTCCTCCTGCCATTACATGGGCCCCTATTTTGATAGTTGGGAAGAAAGCTCTCATGGACAGTTCGAATGCAGCAAATGCCATTACCCCCCTCATGGCGGCATCATCTCGAAGTTGGGAAAAAAGATCGAAGGTCTGGTGATGCTCGGACGCTATTGGACAAAACTCTATGTGAAGTCCAAACCCTGGGCCGAGATCCGTGACGAAAGCTGCCTTCAGGAAGGCTGCCATGACAAACGGCTGCTCGAAGGAAAAGTTATGTTTAAGACGGTCGCTTTCGACCACACTGTCCATTTTGAAGATTTAAAAAGAGGGAAAAAGCTTCAGTGCACAAGCTGCCATTCTCAAATCGTTCAAGGGGAGCATATCACGGTCACCGAGAGCACATGCTTCATCTGCCATTTTAAGGAAAGTGAGTTTTATCCTCAGATCGACGACTGTTCCCACTGCCATCATCAAGAGGAACTCGTCTCCGAAAAAACATCCCGGTATAACCATACTGTTGTATTCGAAAAAGAATATTCATGCAACAAATGCCACAGCAACACCATAATGGGAGACGGAGTCGTCCCCAGAGTAAACTGCTACAAATGCCATATGGAGCAGGAGCGTCTCGATAAATACGACGATACTGACCTCATGCATGAAGAGCACATTGCTAAAAATAAAATTGAGTGCAATCAGTGCCATCTGGATATCCAGCACAAAATCTTTAAAGACATTGAAACAATCGCTGACTGCATAACCTGTCACACAGATACACATATGTCTCAAAAAATCCTGTACACCGGAGAAGGAGGGATGGGGATTCCCCATGCCATGCCAAATATCATGCTGGAAAAAGGATTGAGCTGCAAAGGCTGTCATATTTTTCATGAAGAAAGCAGCGGCCGAATTGTCAAGAGCGACACATCGACATCCACAGCAGCCGCATGTGAATCCTGTCATGGAGCAGGATTTGCCAGGATCATGAAAGACTGGGAAATCGCAACAGAAAAAAGGCTTGCTGATATTCGAATTGTGTTTAACAGGGCTAAGAGTGAAATCAGAAGCAGCCGGAGTAGCCAAAAAAAAGAGGCCCAGCGGCTCCTTGACGAAGCCGCATTTAACATCGATATCGTCGAAAGAGGGAAAGGAGTCCACAATATCGAATATTCTCAAGCGCTGCTTCAGGCCTCGTACGATAAAATAACAGAATCTTTAGGATTAACCGGGTCATCCTATAAACCCACAGTTAATCTGGCTGGAGCAGATCTTATCCCCACCCAGTGTTCCAACTGTCATTCCGGGATCGAAGAAATCAACACTCAAGTTTTCGGTTTAGACTTCCCGCATAAAAGTCATTTGATGGCACAGAAAATTCAATGTGATAACTGCCACTCCAATGTGAGAAGACATGGAGAATTTATTGCCACAAAGATTGGATGTGCCGTATGCCACCACAGAGATTCACACAAAGACTGCACCTCATGTCACAAGCTGCAGACCGCATTCTATTGGGGCGGCAGCATGAACGGTTTTGATGTACCGGCAGACATCATGGCCGAAGCTGAAATCGAGTGCACTGACTGCCACCTCAACAACAATGATGCCATTTTTCGCCCGGATAAAAACAAATGTCTCGACTGCCATGAGAAAGGTTATGAAGAACTTCACGCAGATTGGCAGACAATAATCAGAGAATCGATTCAGTCGATCAAAACATCTTTAAGGGAAAAGAAAAAGCTGCGGCTGACTCCGGAGCAAAGCAATCAAATCAAAAAGATTGAAGAGATGCTCCAGAAGATTGAGACGGATGGGAGTTTAGGTATCCATAATTTTTTATTTATTGACGAAACCTTAACCTCCCTTAAAAAGACACTGGACTCTATTGAGGACAATTATCTAGAATAATTCATAAAATCTGATTAGGCTAAATCACCCGATATTGGGTCATATCCCCCACCATGTTCAGTGTTTTCATCTGAGTTAGAAGAGACATCACTATAACTTGTTTATTACCAGCTAAATATTTTGTTAAGATCATTCGTTTTTTGGCACAAAATTTGCAAATATATAAGTATTATGATAAATTTTCTTTTTTAAAAAATAGTTGGAGGTACTCATGAAAAAATTTATACTCGTTTTAACACTGGCTGCGGCATGTGTGTTCATTGCCAATCTTTTCGCTCAGGAATTCACATACATTGGATCGACCAAATGCAAAATGTGTTACAAGTCTGAAAAACAAGGTCTTCAATTTCCTATCTGGGAAGAAAGCAAACATTCTAAATCCATACAGGCTTTAAGCTCTTCAGACGCCGCGGCTAGAGCAGAAGCAATGGGTGTTGAGAATCCAACAGAAAGTCCAAAATGTCTTAAATGTCACGGGCCACTTTCTGAAAAGGCTCCAGATTTTAAAGATGAGGGTGTCACTTGTGAGGTTTGCCATGGCCCGGGAAGCGCTTACAAAAGCCTAAGTGTCATGAAAAGCCGTGAAGAATCTGTGGCCAAAGGCCTCACAGTGAAGGATACGCCAGAGAAGAAAAAAGAATGGTGTTTAACCTGCCACGGGGATGCACATGGCACTCCATTTGATTTCGAAGCATCTTGGGAAAAAATCAAACATATTGTGCCTGAAAAACAATAATCTCGAGAATTTCGTCCAAAATGTTTGGCTTATAAAATGGAGTTGGTAACCATATAATTATTTTTAATCACTCCAACTCCTGAATTTATAAAATTTTAACCTTCAACATGTAAAATTGTTGATTTAGCATTAAGGGTGAAGGGTGTTTTGCATGAAAAGCAAAAGGATTGTATTTTTTTCTTTTTTTCTCCTATTCTGTTTGGCTCCGCTTTCATTGTCAGCGTCAAACGAAGACTGCGAAGCCTGCCATTCCGATCCTGATTTAACAGGAATGATGGGCGGCCGTTCAGTCTCCATGTATGTGGACTTCGAGAAATATACCGGTTCAACCCATAAAGATCTGGACTGTGTCAGCTGCCACATGGATGCCGAAGTTGAGGAATTTCCGCACGAAGACCAGCTCGAAAAAGTCAGCTGCGGAATCTGCCACGATGTCGCCGAAGAAAGATTTATGGAAGGGATACACGGAAGAGCCCTGCAGCGCAATGCGCCCTATGCCCCCACCTGCAGTGAATGCCACGGGAATCATTATATTTTACCTCCCAGTGATGTGCAATCCCGCACATATAAAATGAATATTCCTGTTCTGTGTGGCAAATGTCACAGGGAAGGAGCCCCAGTAGCCAGAGTCTATAATATCCCTGAACATAATATTCTGACCAACTATTCACAGAGTATTCACGGAAAAGGGCTTTTCGAGCAGGGTTTGATCGTTACGGCCACATGCAATGACTGCCACGGAAATCACCTCGTCCTCCCCCATACGTATACAAAATCCACCATTTCTGCTGGGAATATAGCCGCAACATGCATGGTATGTCATGCCCGGATCAAAGAAGTCCACACAAAAATCATCAAGGGCGAACTTTGGGAACGTGAACCGGGAGCCATCCCTGGGTGTACGGACTGCCATCAACCCCATACCATCAGCCGCACTAATATCGTCATTGGAACCTCTGATCGAGAATGCCTCAAATGCCACGAACGTCCCGATATAACAAAAACCGTTGACGAACAGGCCGTCTCCCTAACCGTTCAAAAAGAAGACATTCAAAATTCTGCACACAAGAATATCCCCTGCGTGAAGTGCCATACAGACATCACTCCTCATTTGCAGCGCCCCTGTGAAACAGTGCAGCAGGTGGACTGCTCCAACTGCCACGCCCAAATCGCCGAAGACTACTTTGCCAGCGGACACGGTGAAGCTTATACTCAAAAAAATGTAGACGCACCCTACTGCACAGACTGTCACGGCCAGCATGACGTTCTCTCCCATCTCGATGAGAGAGATGAGACATACCGGTCCAATATTCCTAAACTGTGTGGTGATTGTCATGCAAGGCTCGAAAAATCAGGAATCAAAGAAACACCAGCGGGCAACATCGGTTTCGATTACTCCAACAGCGTGCACGGTCAGGGATTGATCAAAAAGGGTTTGCTGCCCAGCGCTATCTGTACAGACTGCCACAGCACACACTTCGTACTCGACCATGAGGATGAACGATCATCCGTTCATGCTAAAAACCTGCCCGCCACATGTTCCACATGCCACAAGGGTATTTACAACGAGTTTGAAAAGAGCATCCACAGCCCCACCGTCTCAAAAAGCAACGAAAAACTCCCTAACTGCGAAGACTGTCATTCCGCTCACAACATCTCACAGATCGACCAGGACCAGTTCATGACTGAGATCACACATCAATGCGGCTCCTGTCATGAAGACCTCTCCAAAACATATACGGAAACTCTACACGGGAAGGCCTATACTCTTGGCTATCTCAAATCGGCCAGGTGTTCGGACTGCCACGGCGCCCACGACATCAAAAAAGTCGATGACGTCGATTCCCACGTAGGCTTTAACGGAGTTGTAGAAACCTGCCAGAAGTGTCATCCCGATGCCAACCGCCGGTTTACAGGATATCTCACTCACGCCACACATCATGATAAGGATAAGTATCCTATTCTGCATTTTACCTTCTGGGCCATGACTTTTCTTCTTATAGGGGTGTTCTCATTCTGGGGACTTCACACTTTGCTCTGGATGCCGCGATCCTATAAACACCTTAAAGAAAAAAGAAAACACAAAGTCATACATAAGAGGTATTACATCGAACGTTTCAATCTGCTGGAAAGGGTCATGCATCTTTTTGTTATCACCAGCTTTATGGGGCTGGCGATAACAGGAATGATGCTGAAATTCGCTCATATGCCCTGGGCAAAAACGCTCTCCTCTCTAATTGGTGGGGTTCAGGGAGCCGCCATCATTCACAGAATCGGCGCGGCCATCACCTTCGGCTACTTTGTCGTACATCTTTATACTCTGTTTTCCAAGAAAAAGAGGACAAAAAGAACCTTGAGACAGATGGTCTTTGGGAAGCGGTCGCTGTGGTTCAATAAAAAAGACATCCAGGACTTTTTCGGTTCCATCAAGTGGTATTTCGGCAAGGGCCCCCGCCCCGACTACGGACGCTGGACTTACTGGGAAAAATTCGACTATATGGCTGTTTTCTGGGGAGTCGGGATAATCGGAATGTCCGGGCTTGTCATGTGGTTTCCGGAATTGTTCACTAAACTGATGCCGGGTGTGTTCATCAACGTGGCTATGATAATCCACAGCGACGAAGCGCTGCTGGCCGTCGGTTTTATCTTCTCCGTCCATTTTTTCAACACCCACCTACGGCCGGAATCCTTTCCTCTGGATCCGGTTATTTTCACAGGCGTCGTGCCTCTGGATGAATACAAGATTGACCGGCCTGAAGAATACAAGTTCCTCAAGGAATCCGGGAGATTAAAAAAACTGGTGACAATGAAAGAGATATCTCCCAAGAAAATGCGGCTGGTAAAGATATTCGGCTACTCTTTCCTTACGATGGGAATAATCCTGATCATGCTGATTATCTACAGTATGTT
>JAZFSR010000335.1:0-3958 GCA_036446295.1 Candidatus Aminicenantaceae bacterium | reverse complement strand
AGTGAGAGAATCATTCCCTGTGATGGAAAATCCCTCTCTCTTAAGCAGTGTCAAAATGTCTTTGGCTTTCACTTCGAGCTGATCGGAAATTTCTTTTATGTTTAAACCTTCCCTGATTTGAATAGTTTGGACTGTGTCTTCATCTTCCTTTTTTTTGGGTTGATTTTTTTCTTTTGATCTCATGTTATGTGTTTTCTCCAGTATTCTCTTTTTTAGTATTAAATTTGATTAATTTCAATTCTGTATCCAACTAAAATAGAAGCCTGCCGAACATTCATCCCTTTTTTCCCAATAGCCAGCGACAGTTGGTCTTTTGTGACGACGGCCTGGAGCATCTTTTCACCGTCATTGCGGATGAAAACTCTTTCGACTTTTGCCGGACTTAGGGCTGCTTTGGTGTAATCAAGAAGATTCTCTGACCACTCGATGATATCGATTTTTTCACCCTGCAGTTCTTGGCTGATAGCCAATATTCTATTGCCCCTAATCCCGATGCAGGCTCCCACAGGGTCAATGTCTTTTTCTATGGTGAAAACGGCAACCTTGGCTCTTTCTCCGGGTTCCCTTACAATGTCTTTGATTTCTATACTTCCGTTGGCAATTTCAGGTGTTTCCAATTCAAGAAGTTTAGCCAGAAACCGGTTATCCTTTCGGGAAACGATGACCTGGGCACCTGAGGCCTCTTTGTACACGTGTTTAATGACTGCTTTGACTCGATCTCCTCTTATGAAATTATCATTGGGCAGCATTTCTTGTTGTGGAAAGAGAACTTCCGTTTTATCCAATTCAAGGATCATATTATTGTTCGAATCAAACCTGCGAAGAACACCTGTAAACATATTTCCCAATCTGGAGGCAAACTTATCAAAGATCTTTTCCTGCTCTGCATCGCGGACCTTCTGAATTATCACTTGCTTGGCCGCCTGTGCAGAAATACGGCCCAATGTTTCAGAGGGAAGATCGATTTCGATGGTACCACCGATCTTGGCCTTTGGATCGATGTCTATGGCATCTTCCAGAGAAATCTCAGATGCAAGATTCTCTGGGATTTTCGTAATCGTTTTGACTGAAAAGACACGGAGTTCACCTTTTTCGGGCAGGAAAGCGACAAAAATATCCTCACCGTTGGTAAAGTATTTTAATGCGGCAACTTTCAGAGATTCTTTAATGGCATCGACAATAACGTGTGTGGCTAAACCTCTTTCTTTGCTAAGTTGGACGATAGTATTCCACACTTTTACTTTCATTATTATTCATAAAAAATGCCGACACATTCTTTTTGCTCCAATGATATCAACTTGATAACATGATTTTTAGTAATATCCGTGAACATCACTTTGTTTCTTGGCCAGTTTATATCTAATGTCGGCATTTTTTACCCCAGTGGGGCGAGCCGATCTTACCACATCTGCTTCGTTACGGAACCCATTCGCAGTGAAATAACACAGCTTCATGGGCCGATGCCTCGCATCTGCAGCAACTCGACTCGTGAATATTCAGGGCTAACTTGTATCTCTACAGGGGTGCTAAGAAGCGTGAATTATAACCGAAAAAGTTCAGAATAGCAAATAATAACGGGGTGTGCTTCGTATCACGTAAAGAGGGGAGCGAACACGAGACTGACAACGGCCATGAGTTTGATCAGGATATTCATTGAGGGGCCGGCTGTGTCTTTTAAGGGATCTCCGACTGTGTCCCCGATAACTGATGCCGCATGGCAATCGCTGCCTTTCCCTCCAAGATTTCCCTCTTCGATCCATTTTTTTGCATTGTCCCAAGCCGCACCTGCATTTGACATATATATAGCGAGAAGAACTCCTGTGGCTGTCGCTCCTGCCAGGAAGCCGCCCAGAGCCTCTGCACCCAGAATCAGTCCGACGAGGAGGGGCATGATGATCGCACTCAATCCGGGAAGAATCATCTCGACAAGAGCTCCTCGGGTAACGATATCGATGCATCGGTCGGAATCGGGCTTGGCTGTTCCTTCCAAAAGACCCTTAATTTCCCGAAACTGCCGTCTTATTTCCACAACCATTTTGTTCGCAGCCCGGCCTACGGCATGAAGAGTAAAAGAAGCTATTGCAAAAGGCATTAGGGCTCCAATGAGAAGTCCAATGACTGTCCGGACGTTGGTGAGGCTGATAGAATCGAGGTTTGTGGTTTTCTGGTATGCAGAGAACAGTGCCAGGGCCGTCAGAGCCGCAGAACCGATGGCAAAACCCTTTCCTATAGCAGCCGTGGTGTTCCCGGAAGCATCTAACTTGTCAGTGATCTTCCGGATTTCAGGACCCAGTTTGGCCATCTCTGCGATTCCTCCCGCATTGTCGGCAATGGGACCGTAAGAATCTGTAGACATCACAATTCCGATAGTGGCCAGCATTCCTACAGAGGCCAAGGCGATTCCATAGAGATTAGAGAGTTGATAAGAGACATAGATGGTGGCAGCGATTGTCAATAGTGGAAGAATTGTACTCTGAAATCCGAGGGCCATCCCTGTGATGATGGTCGGAGCACTTCCGGACTCGGTCGTTTTGGCTAGCTTTTTTACTGGAGGTCCGGATGTGAAGTACTCGCTTTCCAGCCCTATGAGAACTCCAGAAATCACTCCGCTTAAAACGGCCCAGAACACATTCAGTTCGGCCAGAAGAAATTTTACTGCAAAAAATGCCCCAACTAAGAAGAGAAAACCGCTGATGTACGTCGAATTTCTAAGTACGGACTGAGGGCTGAATTTTTTAAGGACATTAATGGAAAAAACGCCGATAATAGAGCTGACGAGTCCCAGGGCGATGAGTAAGATGGGAAGGGACATATAGGCTATGTGAGGCGTCATTGTGGCTCCAATGGCGATAGAGGCAATCACAGAGCCGACGTAGGATTCAAATAGGTCAGCTCCCATGCCGGCCGTATCTCCAATATTGTCTCCGACATTATCGGCGATAACCCCGGGATTGCGTGGGTCGTCCTCGGGGATCCCGGCCTCAAGTTTACCCACAAGATCTGCGCCGACATCGGCGCTCTTGGTGTATATTCCTCCACCTATCCGTGCAAAAAGAGCCACTGAACTTGCTCCCATGGCAAATCCGGTTATAATTTCGGGATTATTCGAAAAGAAAAAGAAAAATAATCCAACTCCCGCAAGACCCAAAGCGGCGACAGCAATACCCATGACGGCGCCGCCCTGAAAGGCGATAGTTAGTGCAAGGGGAGCGCCTCCATCTATGGCTCCCTGTGTGGCACGAACAGCAGACCGGGTTGAACCTTTTATACCAATATATCCGGCCAGCATGGAAAAGGCTGCTCCTGTCAGGAATGACAAGCTTGTATTGATGTTGAATGCCTTCCACAACACAACAAAGATGATCACCACAAAAATGAAGATAAATGTATATTCTCTCTTTAGGAAGATCATGGATCCGGAGTGAATGGATTCTGCAATTTCCTGCATAAGGGCGTTACCCTTGGGGTACCGTTTGATATAGAAGTAAAGGGAGATGGCAAAAATCAAACCCAGAAAACCCAGTAAGTATAAATGAGGAATAAGTCCTAATAGTGTCATTTTTAATTCCTTTTATTGACTCGAAGAAATGTATAAATAGCATAATCGAATGATGAAATCAATCAGATTTATTGATTCTATCAAGAAAATAATGGGGGTGATTCTTAAAGGGTGTGACCGCGCAGGCTGTAGGGGCCGTAAGAGGTAATGAGGACGTCAACAAACTGGTCCAGAACCTCTTTTTTTGATGAAAAATTAATGACCTGATGTCCGGTATTTCGACCCGTAAAGATATTCGGGTCTTTTTTGCTTCTTCCCGTACAGAGCACCTTGATCGTGCTGCCGACTAAAAATTGATTTGTTTTAATTTGGATAGTTTTTTGTAAGTTTTGGACAGCCATCAATCTCGTTTTTTTAACGAGGAATGGCACTTCAGCTTTGTTTTTTTCTGCTTCGGTT
>JAZFSR010000334.1:0-3547 GCA_036446295.1 Candidatus Aminicenantaceae bacterium | reverse complement strand
CCGCTATATTCTTGAATTTGATCTCCTTAGAGAAGGACTATCCTGGTTTAAAGATTACGGATCGAAAACCCTTAAGATCGCACTGACAGTCCTCGATCAGAAATGGATTGAAGAGGAGAATGAATGGACGCTCGACTACGGGACATTCACAACATTCTCTTCGAATGTCAAAGAACTCAATACGCTTTACAGGCTCATCCGTTTGACACTCGCCCAATGCGAAGTCGAATTTAACGGACAGACCGGGAAAATTTTTGGATTCTCTGCAGGGACAGATTACCCACAAATCTGGGTAAGAGATGCCAACACAATCCTTTTTGCATCCAAGTTATTTTATGGTCAAGCTTATCTCACATCCTGGATTGAAGAACATCTTTCCTATCAGAAAGACAACGGGGCCCTTGAGGATTGGATTGATGCTATAGGAAAATCCGAGAAAAACACAACAGAAACCGATCAAGAAGCCAGCATTGTCCAGTCCGCCTATCAGGTCTTTGAGCTCTGTGGACCGGAATGGCTTCAGAAAAAAATCAGGGGGCAGAACATCATCAGCCGGCTGGACAAGGCCTTGTTGTTCGTTCTCCAAAATCGATTCGATCCAAAATTGGGTTTGATAACAGGAGCTCATACGGCCGATTGGGGAGATGTGGATATGATCGATGCAGACGCGCTGGCCGTCGATGTTGACACCAACACTGTTTGGACAGCAGATATATATGATCAAGGTATGTTCTGTTTGGCTGCAGCTCAGTTGGCCGAAATGTATGAAGAATTGGAGCAGGAAAAAAGAGCTGTTTTTTGGCGAAAGACCACGGAATCCATCAAAACAAATGCCAATACATGGCTCTGGCAGAAAGACAAAGGGTTTTACAGGATTCATTTGCATCTGGGTTCCCTGCAGCATGATTTTGATGAAAGTGACATATTTGCTATGGGAGGAAATATAACAGCTGTCCTGGCAGGTATAGCTGATACAGAACAGCGAACAAAAATTATCATAGAGGCTCTGAGCAGACAAAAAACCTACGACGTGTCAACAATCAGTGGGACTCTCCTTCCTCCCTACCCATCAAATGTTTTCAAACATCCGCTGCTTGATTCACCGTTCGAGTATCAGAATGGTGCCCAGTGGGACTGGTTTGGGGGAAGGCTCATCAAGAACATGTTTTCCTCCGGTTTCAGCCAGCAGGCCGCTGAAAAATTGCTGGAAATCATCTCTAAAAATACTGCCAACAGAGGTTTCTTTGAGTGGGATGACCAAAAGGGAACCGGAAGGGGCAGCGATCTCTTCAGCGGTAGTGCCGGTAGCCTGGGGCAAGCGCTTTTTGAGGGTTATCTTGGAATCAAATTGACCAAAAACAGCCTCCGACTAGAACCGCGGCTCTCTCAGGATAACTGCCGCGTTCATGTCTATCTACCCGCATCTGACTCATTTGTGGCTTATGAATACACATTTTCTTCTGAAGATAATAAAATTGAAATGGCCTTCAACAGTAACATCGGAACCAAGGGACAAGTGAGAATTCTTTCCCCATGGATTTCAAATACGCAGCAATCATCAGAGAAATTCTCGGCCTCTCTCCATGTCAGCAAGGACGGTCAGACGGCTCCCTTTTCCATTTCCAGGATAAATAAGGACACCTATATCGTCATTGACACGGATTTTAAAAATCATGTTCTGGAAATTCAAAAGAAATAACCTGGATAATTCACGAGTCTAGAATGCCAAGACTTATTTTCGTCCGATTGAAGAATATTCAAACCCCATTTTTCGGACATCCTCCGGAACGAATAAATTTCTTCCATCGATAAAGATTGGATTGTCCATGAGTGATTTGACCTTTTTTAGATCCATCTTTGAAAATTCTTCCCATTCAGTGACTAGTAAAAGTGCATTCGCTCCATCAACGGCCTCATAAAGAGACGACATATACTGAATATCCGGCTTCTTTTCCGGGAAAAAGCTCTTCATGTTGTTCATGGCCTTGGGATCATAAAGTCTCAGCAGTGCCCCCTCATTAAGAAGCTCTTCGACCACGCGGATAGAGGGAGCATTCCGAAGGTCATCTGTTTCCGGTTTGAAAGCCAGGCCGAGGACAGCGATCTTTTTGTCTTTGAGAATCCACAGAGCATTTTTGATCTTATCCACAAAGACACGGATCCTGTTTGTATTTATTTTTTCTACTTCTCTTAGAAAATCAAAATTCACTCCCAGTTCCTCCCCGATGTGGACCAAAGCTCTCGCATCTTTAGGAAAACATGATCCTCCGTATCCCAAGCCCGCATTCAAGAATTTAGGACCGATACGTGAGTCCAATCCCATTCCTTTAGCAATAAGCTCAACATCGGCATCCGTTTTCTCGCACAGGTCAGCTATTAGGTTAATGAAAGAAATCTTCATGGCCAAAAAGGAATTGGAAGCATGTTTGATAAGTTCAGCCGTATCGATATTTGTGACAAGAATTTTATCGGAGTATTTTTCGTACAATTTTACGAGTATATCTCTGGCTTTCTCCGTTTCGACACCAATAATAATGCGGTCGGGATTTTGGAAATCGGATACTGCAACGCCTTCCTTTAAAAACTCGGGATTAGAGGCCACATCGAATTTCTGGTCAGTTTTTTTGTAAAGTGAAATGATCCGTTTTATCCACATCGAGGTCTGAACAGGAACAGTGCTTTTTTCGACAATGACTTTATAGGTATTGAGATTTTCAGCAATGGTCCTCGATACATCCTCAACATAGGACATATCAGCACTCCCATTTTCTTTGGGAGGAGTGTTGACACACACAAAAAGCACATCCGAAGCTTGAATCGTACCGGCTAAATCGATACTGAAGGAGAGATTTCCCTGTTTGAGGCCTTTTTTGAGGAGCTCCTCCAGACCGGGTTCGTAAATATGAGCGATGCCCTGAGAGGCTTTTTCTATTTTTTCAGGGACAACATCCGTTCCAATGACCTCATGGCCCATTTCTGCAAGGCACACGGCTGTCACCATGCCAACATAACCAGTGCCGATGATACCTATTTTCATTTTGCCTCCATATATCAGGAAGTTTTAATTCAAACAGCCGGTCTAAGCCTTGATGACATTTTTTCTTTTCTTTTTGACCGCGTTTCGTGTATCAACAACCAGAGAAGAATGTTTCACAATCCAATCAAAATCATAGACAGAGTGATCTGTCGCTATAATCACCGCATCAAAAGACTGCAGTCTTTTTTCCGTGAGCTTAACCGATCTGAGTTTCAATCCCGGGTAATCCCGGTACTCCATCATAACAGGCACATAAGGATCGTTATAGGCCACATAAATTCCCTTGCCCTGCAAAAGAGAGATAATTTTCAAGGCGGGAGATTCCCGGGGATCACCGATGTCCTTCTTATAGGATAATCCAAGAACCAATATTTTTACATCTCTAAAGGTTTTCCCTCTTTCGTTTAAAGCATCGATAGTTTTGCCCACCACATAGTAAGGCATAAAGATATTGATTTCCCCGGCAAGCTCGATAAATTTTGTCTGGTAATCGACCTCTTTAGCCTTCCA
>JAZFSR010000333.1:0-2989 GCA_036446295.1 Candidatus Aminicenantaceae bacterium | reverse complement strand
TATTCTCTAGAAATCACAGAATTGTCTCCTCAAGAGGCCTATGAGATGGCCAAAAACCCAACCTCTTATCTTATCGATGTCAGGAGCATTGCAGAATATGTTTTTGTTGGACATCCTGAGATGGCGTATAATATTCCTTCTTCATTTTGGAGCGAAGAGGAGCAGGGGTTCCTGACTAATGACAATTTTGTTGAGGATCTAACAGCTCGGTTTAAAAAGAGCGATGTTCTCATTTTCCTCTGCCGGAGCGGGGGACGCAGTCTAAGTGCAGCAAAAAAAATGGTTGGGGCCGGATATAGTAAAGTGTTTAACCTCACGCAAGGTTTTGAAGGGAGAAAGGACGAGAATGGATATCGAACTATCGAAGGGTGGAAGAATAGCGGAGTGCCCTATACGTATAATTTAGAAAAAAAATTGGTTTATATATTTAAATAACAAGGATTCTTAGATTTCTTCGGGAGTCATTTTAATTCCTGTGATTGAAATTCGGGGGAGAGGGTGCGCCAGAGGGAGTTGAATCTCTCCTGAAGATGTTCATAGTGAGAGAGAGTTTTCGGTTCAGGCTCGATGATTTCCTGTTCTTTTTTAACCATTGAGTCAGTCAAATCTTTGATGGAAACAGGCTCTCCTCGAGTGTTTATAAAGTAACTCCAAATAGATTGAACCGCAGCACCGAATGCTGCCGCCTCCTTCTCCTTGAGTGTTGCTACCGGTATTTGCATTATATTGGCAACGATTTGAAGCCAGAGTCGGCTTCCGGCTCCTCCTCCGGTGGCCCTGATTTCCTTAGGATTTATGCCGAGAGATTTCATTCGGGAAAAACCATAACCCAGATTGAGAATGGTTCCTTCTAGAACCGATCTTGCCATATATGAAGACTTAAACGTGTCTTTGTCTAGCCCAAAAAAAACACCTTTGGCGGAGGGGAGGGCCGGGACTCGCTCTCCATCGAGGAATGGCAGAAAGAGAAGACCTTCTGTTCCTGCTGGTGCCGAAGAAGCGAGAGCTTCCAGTTCTTGGTTTGTCAGATTGAAAAGCGTTTTGATATGTTCTGTGGTGTTTGTGACATTCATGGTACACAAAAGTGGCAGCCATCCACCAGAGCTGCTGCAAAATGCGGCAATCTCACCCTTGGGATCGATGACCGGTGTATCGGAAAAAGAATAAATGGTTCCCGATGTTCCCAAACTCAGAGTGACGACTCCAGGAATAACATTTCCCGTTCCAATGGCTCCCATCATATTGTCTCCACCTCCGCTGGAAACCAATAATCTGTCAAACCCAAAACAAGAAGCGAATTTTTTTTTCATCTTTCCTGTGGGTTCTGACGGATGGAACAATGGAGGAAGATATTTTTCCAAATCCGGATCGATGGCAGAAACCGCCTCATGGTGCCATCGGAGCTTCCGAATGTCCATAAGTCCAGTTCCGGACGCATCCCCGAATTCCATATGCTTTTCCCCGGTCAGGGCATAGTTGAGATAATTATGAGGAAGGAGAACAGTAGACAGTCTTTCATAATTCTCCGGTTCATGTTTCTTCAACCATAGAATTTTTGATGCTGTGTAGCCGACTGCCAAGTTGATCCCGAGTTTTGCGATGAACTGTTTTTGACCGCCCAATGCATCCAAAAGACATTCAGTCTCCTTAACCGAAGATGTATCGTTCCAAAGTTTTGCGGGACGGATGGGATACCCTTTTTTGTCTAAAGGAACGAATCCATGCTGTTGGCCAGAGATTCCCAAACAGACGATTTTCTTGGCATCGATTTTGGCATCATTTAAAGCCTCCGCCAATGCTTTTTCCAATGCATCAAGCCAGACATGAGGTGCCTGTTCGCTTTCTCCGGGTTTCAGTCCTTTTATGGATACATGTGGTGCATAGCCTTTTCCTAAAACTTTCCCTGAGAAGTTAATGATGAGGGTTTTTGTTCCCTGAGTTCCTGAATCCACTCCTATCGCGTACATTTTGCCTGTTGTTTGGCAGAATTATATCACTCGCATATAAAGTGAGCAACTTGATTGATAAAAGGAAGCACCGACATTTCCGTGATTTTTTTTAAAGAGTTCTGGGAAGATGATGGAGAAATCCGTTTGGAGGACGAGCGGGCATGGTTCCTCCCCTGGAGGAGAGTGAGGACGGAAACCGAGCGAGTTTTCCACGCTGGGGAAAGCGAAGCGTGATTTATAATCACTTTACAGAACTCGTTCTTGAAATCACGGAGATGGGGATGCTTTCCTGAAAAAAGATATTGACCTTTTTTCAAATTCTGCTATAATAACATCAATATCTTGCTATGCTGGCTGGGCAAGAACAATATCCCTCCTTCATTATCCCTTTTGCTTATTTTCCCAATCAAAAACAGCCAGCACCTTCTCCCCCCCGCATAGGCAAAAATGTCTTTACGGAAGACGGTAGATTTATTAGACTATTGAATTCAAATGGGGGGGGTTGAGAAATTGTGCAGACACAATGAAAGTAGAAAAAAAAATCTGGAACCGGACTTTTATCATTGCCCTCATTGGATTTTTTTCCCTGTTTATGAGCATTACTCTTTTCTTTATCTTTCCGCTGTTCTTTGAACAGTTTGGAGCCTCAAAAAGCCGTATCGGATGGATAATGGGAATTCACAGTCTTACGGCGATAATCATTCGGCCTCTGTTTGGCCGGATGATCGACGTTAAGGGAAGAAAAAAAATATCTCTAGCAGGAATTGCTTCTCTAATCCTTATTATGCCTTTCTTCCATTTTATCCAGGATGCAGGTGCTCTTCCCCTGGCTTTAAGGGCATTGACCGGGCTCGGATGGGGAATCAGCATGATGGCGACCATGACGATTTGCTCCGATTTAGCTCCGGTGAACAGACTTGCTAAATCCATGGGGATCATTGGAGTTGCCGGGCTTGTTTCTGTAGCCCTGGGGCCTTTGATAGGAGAAGAAATTGTCAAAAGATTTGGTTTTGGAGGAATATTTAACGCCAGCCTCCTCT
>JAZFSR010000332.1:0-5826 GCA_036446295.1 Candidatus Aminicenantaceae bacterium | reverse complement strand
GGCAGATTATTGGAAATAAAAAATTCGTTAAGATAGTAAAGAATAAAATTGAAAATAGTGCATATGTTCCTAGAATTGATTTAAACAATGATTCCTCTGTGATTAGAGAAAAAACTCTACCTGAAATATTGAAAATTGTTTCAAAACAAACTAAAGTGTCTGCTGATAGTATTTTAGGTCAAAGTCGAATACGAACCATTACTAAAACGAGGAGGATATTTGCATTTGTCTCTGCAAAATATGCCGGTTATGAGACAGTGGAAATTTCAAGGTTCCTAAAAAAAAACGCTTCTTCAGTCTCATGTATGATTAATAAGATGGAATGCGAATTAGAGCATGATCCCATTCTATCTGAGAAGATAAATGAAATAATTCATGTTTTCAATGTCAGGCTTCAAAAATGAAGATTAGGAATTTTTCGATTATTGCGCATATAGATCATGGGAAATCTACTTTGGCCGATCGTCTGTTAGAAATAACAGGGGCTCTTTCTCCGCGTGATTTGAAAGAACAGGTTTTAGACACGATGGAACTCGAACGAGAGAGAGGCATCACGATCAAAGCCCAAACGGCTCGCCTCTGCTACAAGAGCAAATCCCGTGGCGAGTATATTCTCAATTTGATCGACACTCCCGGCCATGTGGATTTTTCCTACGAAGTGTCACGTAGTCTGGCGGCCTGTGAGGGAGCGCTCCTGATCATCGATGCCTCCCAGGGCGTCGAAGCTCAAACTCTAGCCAACACCCACTTAGCCCTTCAAAATGATCTAACCCTCATTCCCGTTATCAACAAAATTGATCTGACTCAATCAAATCCCGAGCTGGCGCTTGAACAACTGGAAAATATTATCGGGATAGACAGGGATGAAGCGCTTCTTGTGAGTGCAAAAATTGGTACCGGTGTGGAGGCGGTCCTGGAAAGTATCATCGACCGGATTCCTCCTCCGGGACAGAATATCCAGGCACCGCTCAAGGCCCTTGTTATCGATTCTTGGTTTGATTCCTACCGCGGGGTGATCATGCTTGTCCGGGTGTTCGAGGGTCAGGTCCGCACAAAAACTCAAATTGAGTTGATGTCCAAAGGGATTTTCTGCGAAGTAGAAGAGATTGGATACATGACTCCAAAAATGAAGCAGACAGACTGCTTCTCAGCCGGAGAAGTTGGTTATATTATTGCCGGTATCAAGGATCTCAGCCTTGCCCGGGTTGGAGAAACTCTTACGGAAAAAAACAGGCCGACCGATCAGCCCCTCAAGGGATTTAAAGAGGCCAAGCCCATGGTCTTTGCCGGCATGTATCCTGCCGGAGAGACCAGCATCGAAAATTTGAGAAAAGCCATAGAGAAGTTGAGGCTCAATGATTTTTCCTTTCACTATGAGCCCGAAAGTTCACCCTCCCTTGGGATCGGTTACCGCTGCGGATTCCTTGGCCTCCTCCATAAAGAAATCATCCAGGAAAGGTTGGAGCGGGAATTTGATCTCAACCTTGTTACAACCGCTCCCAGCGTCGGTTTTCGCATCACCAAAGTAGACGGAAAGGTCATAGAAATCAACAATCCATCCCAACTCCCACCACCTCAAAAAATCCGAAAGATCGAAGAGCCTGTTATCGAAGCCCTATTTCTTACACCCAACCGCTATCTCGGGGCGGTCCTCAAGCTGCTCGACGACCGCCGTGGAGAGCAGAAAAAAATGGAATACATAAGCTCTCAGCGAATCTTTCTCACCTACATTCTTCCACTGAACGAGATTGTCTTTGACTTTTACAATCAGCTCAAATCCGTCTCTCAAGGCTATGCATCTATGGACTATGAATTTTCCGGTTTTAGAGAAGCAGAACTTGTGAGGCTCGATATTCTTATTAATCGGGAATCCGTCGATGCCCTCTCCCTCATTGTCCATAAAAGCCGGGCTTATCCGATGGGACGCAAACTTGTCCAAAAAATGAAAGACGTGATTCCACGTCAGCAGTTTGAAATATCCCTCCAGGCGGCGGTGGGAAAAAGAGTGATTGCAAGGGAGTCCATTGCTCCATACAGAAAAGATGTCCTTGCCAAGCTTTATGGTGGAGACTATACGCGAAAAATGAAGCTTTTGGAAAAACAGAAGGGCGGAAAGAAACGCATGAAGAAAGTCGGCCGCGTGGAAATCCCACAGGAAGCCTTCCTGGCCATACTAAAAGTAAAATGAGTTGATCCTCCCCAACCAAACCTGGCTAATTCAATTTGACTATAGATTCCATAAAAAGTATTTTTGTAAAGAGGATATCATGCTGCCAACAATAAAATGGGAAGACAACAAGGTCATTATGATCGACCAAAGGAAACTTCCGCTGGAAGAAGTTTATGTTGATTGCACAGATTATGAGGAAGTAGCCCAGGCTATAGAGAAAATGATCATTCGCGGAGCTCCTGCCATCGGTGTGGCCGCGGCTTTCGGGATCGCATTGGGCATTCGACAGATTAAAACTCACACTTCTCTGCATGAGGAGTTTGATCGAATTTATTTACGATTAGAGAGAACACGCCCAACAGCCCGCAATCTTTTCTGGGCCTTGGAGAGGATGCGTCGTGTTTTTCTGGAAAGCAAAACGCTGGAGCTTTCCTCTATACAGCAGGTCTTGGTGAAAGAAGCCTTGAATATCGAAAAAGAAGATCTCGAGACAAACAAAAAGATGGGGGCTCGGGGCAGAGAACTCATAGCTGATGGTGACTCCATTCTCACTCACTGCAATGCCGGCGCATTGGCCACAGCGGGTTATGGGACCGCCCTCGGTGTCATACGTGCTGCCTTTGAAGAGGGGAAATCTCTAACAGTCTTTGCCGACGAAACCCGGCCCTTCCTGCAGGGAGCCAGGTTGACTTGCTGGGAATTGGATAAGGACAATATTCCTGTGGTTTTGATAACAGACAATATGGCCGGTTCTCTCATGCAGAAAGGAGAAATTTCTCTCGTAATTACTGGCGCGGATCGTATTGCCTCTAACGGTGATACAGCCAACAAAATCGGGACCTATCCCGCCGCTGTTCTTGCGAAGGAGCACGGTCTTCCTTTTTATGTGGCTGCTCCCTTGAGTACGATTGATTTTGAAATCTGCGATGGTTCTCAAATTCCCATTGAGGAAAGGGATTCCCAGGAGGTCCGAGAGATTGCAGGCCGTTTGATCACCCTGCCTCAAATTGAAGTGCGCAATCCGGCCTTTGATGTCACACCGGCTGGATATATTTCAGCCATCATTACCGAAGCCGGAATTGCCCGCCCTCCATTCGATAAAAGCCTTGCTCAGCTAAAAGACAAGCTCATAGATAACGGCTAAACAATGTATATTCTTGGAATCGAAACCTCTTGTGACGAAACGTCTGCAGCTGTCTTAAAAGACGCCCATTCCGTTTTGAGCAACATCGTTTTGTCTCAGGATGATATCCATGCCCCTTTTGGCGGAGTGGTTCCAGAACTGGCTTCGCGACAGCACATCACAGCTATTGAACATGTCTTGGGAAAAAGCCTGAAAAAAGCTGGGGTAAAGCTTCCGCAGATTGATGCTTTTGCCGTGACTCAAGGGCCGGGATTAATAGGATCTCTTCTCATCGGTGTCTCCTTTGCCAAGGGCCTCGCGTATTATTTTCAAAAACCTCTAATCCCAGTCGACCATCTGGAAGCCCACATCCATGCCGTCTTTCTAGAAAATAAGGTTATCCCTTTTCCTGCTGTTGCGCTTCTTGTTTCCGGTGGGCACACGTCTCTCTACCTGTTGAAAGAAAAACTTTCTTTTGAGCTTCTTATTAAAACTAGAGATGATGCCGCTGGGGAGGCCCTGGACAAAATCGCCAAATATCTCGGATTAGGTTACCCGGGGGGGCCAATTATCGACCGGAGGGCAGACAAAGGAGATCCTCAAAAGTATCCTTTGCCTCTACCCCGCATGACGGACAAAACCCTGGGTTACAGCTTCAGCGGTTTGAAAACGGCGGCTTTGAGAATGATTAAGGATAAAAAGATCACCTTAGAACATCCTCAGCTTGTTGATTTTCTGGCGAGTTACCAAAAATCCGTGGTGAAAGCTCTCCTTTCACCGCTCGATGAAATCATCCAGATTCATGCTCCTAAATCATTAATTCTCTGCGGTGGGGTGGCCCGGAATTCCGTGCTGAGGCATGACTTCCAGCGTCTGGCAGACAAAAACAAACTGAATGGATTCATTCCCTCTCCCCAATTTTGTACGGATAACGCCGCCATGGTCACAAGCCTGGCTTTTGAGAAATTTAAAAATGAAGGAGAGTTTCCTTTATCTCTCGATTTAAACGCCTACCCTTCAAAACTCAAAAAGGCCGGGAAAATCAGAAAACCTTAAACTGGATAATCCAGAATTATTAGTCAGTGGGGTGGATCGTGAATAGATAGGGTTTATCTGCAGACGAAAATTCAGACATATTTGTCAATTCAAGGCGAATCATGTAGAGATTAGTCTTTTTGTAGCGGTAGGCCGCGGGCGCAGGGATTCTCAAGGTTTTCATTTCCTTGGACGTTTCTCCCTCGAAAAGAGTGCTGTCAAAAAGCTTGAGGGTAGCCAGGAATGTTCCATCCAGAGACCCAAAATCGATTGTGATATCCTTTAATTCTCTCCAGGACGTGAAGTTAAATATGTAGGTATGGACGTCCTTGGACAGAAGAAATTTGCCCGGTCCTCTCATCTGTTGGTGTCGTTCCAGAGAATAGAATGTGATTTTTTCTCCCGTGTCATAACCGACGTTTACCGGATTAAGAAGTGTAAATTGAGGGAAAAGAGAAAACCAAACGAAAAGCAAAAGGAGGCCCGCCATAATAAAAATAGTGTGGCGAGGATATCGAAGAGTTTTTTGCGGCCTTAATTTCCGGATGTATCCCAAAAAGAACAAAACAAAAAGGCCAAGCCAAACATAATTGGGCCAGTATCCAAGGTTGTTCACCTTGATGAAAGAGGGAAGAATACTAGGAAAGTAAAAACCGAGGTTGCTCAGGTTGATAAAGAACTCCCCTCCACGGAAAGTGTATTCATGCGTGGTGGGCTGGTAGAGAAATGAGGGATGGGAGAGAAGAATGGCTGTTGTGATCAGTCCTAAAATACATGCGATCCGGAATAGAACAGAGTAAAACTTCTTTTTATTATAGACAAGGAAATAGCCGACAAAGACAGCCATCTTCCAAATGATGGGTGTCAACACCCTTCCCTGGGGACTGGAACCCTGTCTGTGAGAGAGAAAGGCATAATTGAGTATAAAGGGGACTGAAAGAAAGAGCAGGATAACCAGTTCCTTTTTGGCTTTCCGGAATGCCTCCACGATTCCAAGAAAAGAAAAAAAATAAAGAGGCGAGTACAGAAGGAGGCCGTCTCTTTGATCGAGAAAATAGTCGAAAAAGGTGTCGATACGGAGCATGATGGGGATTTTTAGGAGGGTTTGTTTAAAGGCTGCGATTTTTTCCGGAGTGAGCACACCCTCATAGAGTGAAATTGGATTGTATGTACCGTAAAGAGCATGGACGTACAGGTAAAAAAGAACGAGAGACAAGGCCGGAAAGGCCAGAAATCCTAATATTTTTTTCCCTGCTTTTTGCTCCTTAAGAAGAAGATATATTGAAACGAGAAGCATGGGCCAAAAAATCATGTTGTACTTCAAGCCAAACCAGATAAACAGAGAGAGCACAAAACCGAAAAACGTGTACTGCCGTGTGGAAAACGGTCCTTTTGCCAGGATTTTCCTGAATAGATAGATTGAAAAGAGAGCGATGGGAATTTCGGGATAGAAATGAAAGGCATAAAATAGGACAGGGGCCGACAAAGAAAACAAAAA
>JAZFSR010000331.1:0-20345 GCA_036446295.1 Candidatus Aminicenantaceae bacterium | reverse complement strand
AAGAGGAGTTTGAAATTTGCATAAGATTGAGCCCTGTTGTGAAAGTTGAATCCGAAGAGCAAAATGGTCCCGTTTTCATACGAAACTTCCAGAATTGCTGATTTTCCCCGTAAAAGTTCTTCTCCGAGAATCCAACCGCTGAGCAGCAGGCTTTCATCCGGATAAAATGCAACAATTTGAGTGGAAATCTTTTTGTTCTTTTCCTGCTCTTCCTCTTCAGAATCTATGATAAGATCAAATGCTTTCCCCCTTGAAAAATATCCCATGCCATTTTCCTCCAAACCAAAGGTCAATGGGTGACCGGTCTTATACGTCACTTTTAAAATCGAACCGGGGCAGTTGAAGGTATCGGATTTGACATCCGTGAGAACGTTTTTGATAGGGAGTTTAAACTCATTGATCGCAAATCCGGCTGAGCTCTTATTGCACACCAGAGTGCCGCCGTTGTTCACGAAGACTTTTAAGTTTTCCACTCCGTCTTTTGTGATGCCGCCCACATAATCCGGCGGCATGGTTCCTTTACGGTGGCCGTTAATGATTGAAGAGGGATTTTGGTCCGGCAAAATAATTATATCAAATCGATCATGGAGATTGCCGGCTCTAATCTCGGCATCGGTCAGCGCGTGGAAAGGGATTTCAAATCGATCGAATATGAGAGAAATCCATCCTGCATCCATATTTGCGACCCAGGACTTGTAAAGAGCGACTCTGGGAATCTGTAAATGTTTAAGTTTTACCGATACTTTCCCTCCAAAAAATGTTATCCCGGTTTCAGAGGCGATGTCAGCAAGCGCAGCTTTGGAAAGACTCCCTGAATCAACGACAAACGATCCGCTTGGGAATGGCTTTCCATTTACACGGAAACTAGAAAGTGCCCGAGAGACTCTTCCACCCGCTTGGAGAACTCGGATTGCAGCCGTGACACTCTTGTTGCTGGAAGAGGACAGAATGTAATGTGTGCCGCTTCCCTTTATATTACCGGGAACAGAAATCGTTCCCGGTATAAGTGTTTTAGCGACTTCGAGAGGCGTACTCATTTGATCTGCGTCTATTCCCATCTGGAGGGGAAGTGTCCAGCCTACGCCATCATATGGGGCAAGAGGAGCGCCGTCCCAGCGAACCGTTCTCGACAGGCCCTGCCAGAGATGCCCATATTTTCTCAAGTCCGGGTATTCTTGTTTCTCTAAGATATTTTTTGCATAAGCCCCGTAGGCTTGGCTTGTCGGTATGATGTAGGACCCCTTTGGATAGGCGATGCCTTGGTGAGTAAAAGACTCATCTGCGGAATAAACCTCAATGCCATATCCGATAAATCGATTCAGCATTAAAAGAGATGTGCCGGGATCTCTTTGATCCAATGGGAAAATCCAGCCGTAGGGGGGTTCTTTGCTGAATTTTTCCATAACATCCTTTCCCATTTTGTATTTATAGTAGAGGAATTCATAGCCATACTTCGCAGCCACATCCAGTACGGATTTGGAGGCTGTCAGGTTGTATGCAATGGCATCCCTCAACCGCCACCAGCCTCCTCTCCATGGACTCGGATAAAACGTTCCCACAGTGAGATCACGATAGGATTCGGGAAAATCGTTGATCCGGAAAAAGCGAGGTGTTGCATACCCAAAGTTAGCTGTTTCGGTTAAAATGGTCGGAATATTATGTGTTTCAACAGCCGGACCATCCGAATATCCCGGATACCAGAGATCAAAAGCAGTCCGGGAGAGCGCCCCGGGTTGATCCGCCGCTTCGAATCCCTGGCCCATGGCGGAACCCACCAAATTTTTCCAACGCGTTACGATAGGATGAATATTGGGATTGACCGGCTCCGGATTTGGCGGCATCCAGATGCGAGCCGGGAAGGGTGCGGATTCATGCTGGGTATACATGAGTTCTGGAAACCATTCTTTCGCTACTGTGCGATTCATATTCTGAGTTTCAAGAAGATTGGCCATAAAAGTATCTCGATTATTATCATGCCCTGCATATTTGTGGTACAGGAAGGGTAAGCGGCTCATTTCATAGGGAGTCCCAACATTGCTGCTGTACCAATCCGATACCAATGTCATCCCGTCCGGATTTGCCTGGACGAGCAGCAGGATCACATTGTCCCTGATAAACCGGATTGGATCTTCATCACCTGTAAGCAGGTCATAGACGAGTTGAAATTGATGCATAGGCGGGGACGTTTCTGAAGCATGTAATCCTGAATCTATCCAAACAATTACCTTTCCCTCTTTAGCCAGGCTTTTGGCCTCCTGTTCTGAAACTCCGCGGGCCAGACTGAGTTTTCTGGAGATCTCCTGGTATTTTTTTAGATTGGACATATTTTCTTCAGAAGAAATTATGGCGTATTTCATGCGCCGCCCCATTGTCGTGGGGCCCATATCAAATATTTGTATACGATTGGTTTCACTTGCGATGAGCTCAAAATAGCCAATCAATTGCTCATAGGTTGCGAGACGGAAATCATCGCCGGGTTTATAACCCAGATAAGTTTCGGGAGTCGTGATCTGGCTGAAGCACAGTGAGGCCGACAAAAATATTAATATGGAGCTTATAAAATGTTTAAGGTTGCGGGAATATTTATTATGCATATGAGCTCCTCCCAAATTTAAGCTTTTTTATAGCTACTATCACACCTTAATAAACATTTCAATAAAAAGGCACAAGCAATATGTTTGTGAGTTTGACTTGAGCTGCTGTTCATTGTATACAAATAGTCTTGTTAAAGGAGTGATAATGGAACCGGAAATAAGATCAGGATTGCCTCAGGTTGACCTTGGAATATTGGGGGGAACAGGTCTTTATGAAATTAATGGGATGAAGATTATCGAAGAGATCGAACTTGTCACTCCCTTTGGCCAGCCTTCAGAGGCCTATATTATTGGTGAATTAGAGGAAAAAAAGGTTGTCTTCCTCAGCCGTCATGGACGGGGACACAGGATTCTCCCACATGAGTTGAATTACAGGGCGAACATTTACGGTTTCAAGATGCTTGGCGTTGAACGGATTCTCTCAGTCAGTGCCGTGGGTTCATTGAAGGAGGAATTAAGACCAAAAGATATTGTTGTGCCCCATCAATATTTTGATAAGACACACAGAAGAAGCACATTTTTTGGTGAAGGTATCGCTGTTCATGTCAGTCTTGATCAACCCGTATGTCCGGATTTTTCGGACTTTCTGTTTCATGCCGGCAAAGAGCTGGATTTGTCTATCCATCAGGGAGGAACATATATCTGTATAGAAGGGCCTGCTTTTTCAACCAAGGCGGAATCAAAAATCTATAGGCAGTGGGGATGCGATATTATCGGGATGACAGGTGTAACTGAAGCCAAGCTTTGCCGGGAGGCTGAGATCTGTTATGCCACATTGAGCCTGGTGACGGATTATGATGTTTGGCACGAAAGTGAGGAACCGGTTACAGCCGAGATTATTTTCGAGAACCTGGGGGAAAACATCAAAAACGCCAAGAAAATACTCAAACTTGTTGTCCGGACACTTCCGGATCATCCGTTTGAAGGTTGTGGTTGTCAGCAGTCCCTCCGGGGCTGCATCGTAACCCGGGCCGACCTTATCCCGGATGAAATCAAAGACAACCTCAAATATATCATCGGAAAATATCTTTAAAGGAAGAAAGAAATGAGTCTTGTCATTGTTGGGTCTTTGGCTTTTGATACCATAGAAACACCGGAAACACGCAAAGAAAGAATTGTCGGCGGTTCCTGTGCTTACTCGGTTCTCGCGGCCAGTTATTTTACAGATCCGAAAATTGTGGCCGTTGTGGGGACTGATTTCCCAACCGACATTATCGATCTCTTCCAGAGCCGGGGTGTCGATACGCGAGGCCTTAAAGTCGAGGAAGGAAAAACATTTCACTGGGAAGGGCGGTACGGACATGATCCTAACCAGAGAACGACCATAAAAACAGAATTGAATGTCTTCCAGGATTTCAAACCGGAGCTTCTGCCCGAATACCGCAGAGCCAGCACTGTTTTTCTTGGCAACATCGATCCGGATATTCAGGAATATATCCGTTTTCAGCTGGATAAACCCAAATTGGTCGCCATGGATACAATCAATCTCTGGATCAATACCAAACGTGATGCTCTCCTTAAAGTCTTAAAGGATGTGGATATGTTTTTTGCAAACGATGAAGAGGTCAAGATGCTGGCAGGGGAAAACAACCTTATCACGGCGGGGAAGAAGCTGATGGAGTTGGGCCCCTCTCTAATGATAATTAAAAAGGGCGAACATGGAGTTCTTCTCCTCAGTGAAGAATTTGTTTTTGGGGCTCCGGCTTTTCCCTGTGAAAATGTTGTGGATCCCACAGGGGCAGGAGACAGCTTTGGCGGCGGTTTTCTTGGATACTTGGACAAGGTCCGGTCTTTTGATGAAAAACACCTGCGCCGAGCCGCCATTTATGGAAGTGTGATGGCCTCATTCACTATAGATAAATTCGGAATTGAAGGTCTCAAATCTTTGACCCTTGACCGGATAGAACAGAGATTTTCAGATTTTAATAAACTCGTATCATTTTAAAGCCTATACAGCAAACGAGTGCTGAGTGAAGTTCAAAGGGGACCGTTTTTTTTGGAGGAAAGAATGAAAGGCACAAAAATTCCCGTCGAACCGTACAGAATAAAAATGGTTGAACTTCTTCGAAGGACGACTCGAGAGGAACGAGAGAAAGTCCTTCAAAAAGCGGGCTTTAATATTTTCAATATTCCGGCAGACAAGGTGTTCATCGACCTTTTGACAGACAGTGGGACATCTGCCATGAGTGATAAACAGTGGGCGGGAATGATGATGGGCGATGAGTCTTATGCCGGAGCCAAGAGTTTTTTTCGTCTTGAAAAAACCATAAAGAATATATTTGGATTCAAGCATGTTATCCCCACGCATCAAGGCAGGGCCGCAGAGCGAATTCTTTTTCAGACAATATTAAAAAAAGGCGATAGTGTGCCTAACAATATCCATTTTGATACTACAAGAGCCAATATTTCGGTACTCAAAGCACACCCTCTTAATTTTGTTGTGGATTCTGCCTATGATGCATCCGGTGACGGGTTTTTTAAAGGCAATATGAATGTTGAGAAATTGAGAACATTCATTGGCAAAGATGGCGTTGGGAATATTCCGCTTGTTTTGATGACGGTCACTAACAACAGTGCGGCCGGACAACCCGTATCGATGGATAACATTAAAAAGGTCAGTGAGCTCTGTCGTGACCACCATCTTCCTTTTTTTCTCGACGCCTGCCGGTTTGCGGAAAATTCGTATTTTATCAAGAAAAGAGAAGAGGGGTATGATAACAAAACTTTGCTCGAGATCGCACAGGAAATGTTTTCCTATGCGGATGGGGCCACGATGAGCGCAAAAAAAGATGCCTTAGTCAACATGGGGGGCTTCCTCACGCTCAATGATGATTCCTTGGCTCAAAGGCTGAAAAATAATTTGATTGTGGGAGAGGGATTTCCTACATATGGAGGATTAGCCGGCCGGGATCTTGAGGCTATTTCACAAGGTTTAGAGGAAGTTCTGGAAGAAGATTTCATGGAACACCGTATCGCACAGGTCGCGTATTTTGGGGAACTTTTAGACAAGGAAGGAATTCCAATCTACAAGCCTGTCGGTGGACATGCCGTGTACATCCTGGCCGATAAATTTTTATCCCACATCCCAAGAGAGCAGTTCCCGGGGTGGGCTCTAACGGTCGCCTTGTACAGGGAAGCGGGAGTCCGGAGTGTAGAGATCGGAGGGGTGATGTTTGCAAAAAAAGACAAAAAATCGGGGAGGGAAAACTTTCCTAAGCTGGAAATGGTCCGCCTCTCTGTCCCGAGAAGAGTCTATACACTCTCCCATATCAGCTATGTGGCGGAGGCCCTCATCGAGATCTATCAGAAAAGAGAAAAAATCCGGGGGCTCAAGATTGTCGAACAGGAACCGCCTTTAAGGCATTTTACTGCACGGTTAGAAGAAATCTGAACCTTTTTTTATTTTTGACTCTGTTTTCCTTTTTTCTTTGTTTCTTCTTCCATCCATTTCTGCATCACAGCCGGATTATCCAGTTCGGGAGATTCTTTGACGGCATCCCAATTGAAATGTTCGTCAAAAGGGCTTAGTGCTTTTTCCGGACGGAAAATTCGGGGGTCCACATCCAGGGCTCTATATGGCTTGAAATTAGCCTCATGAGTAAACATATCCGCCAGGTCTGCAGCTCCGGCATCATACTGGTTCAAGTAGGGAATACCGAGGATGTGCCAGAATGTCTTCATGATGCTGCCGAAACTGGTGTGGACATGACTGACATAATTCCTTTTTGCATAGGGAGAAATCACCAGAAGAAGGCTGCGGTGTGCATCGATATGGTCCACTCCTCCTTGTGGATCGTCTTCCGTGACGAATACAGCCATGCTTTTCCAGAAAGGGGAAAAAGAAAGAATTTCAATCACTTGACCTAGAGCCAGATCGTTGTCGGCCATGTAGCTTTCACGGAAAGGATATCCATTCTCAGGGAATTCTCCGGCTCCATGGTCATTGGGAAGATAGATGACAATGAATGGGGGGAAGGGTTCATCTTTGTCCAGCCACCTCTCTTCAAATTCTTGCTTAAACATTTTAACCCGGAATTGATCCGGGATTCCCATGTTATAAGTGGCAAAAGTCTTGGATGTTTTTTCGAAGAGTGGAGCCGTCATGGGGTAGTTGATGACAAAACGCAGGCCGGTATATTTGAATTCTGGTTTTTCGATATTGGGGGCAAAGTCAAATCCGAGACCGAAGTTGAAAAAATCGATTCCGTTTCGGTCAAGGTGGTCCCAGATTGTCCCGGCTTCTGTGTAATCCTCAGGGATCGGAACGCCGGATGATCCCGTAAGCGCCAGCATTCCGGGAGCTTTGGAGTCTAGGTTTTGCTTTCTCCCTCCTCCGTAGCTCGCCGCCACATTTGTCTCTGTCCATTCGTTGGGATACACTCCCACCAGCCAACGATGACCGTCTGCCGAGACATCGGAATCACAGTTGAAATTATCTGAGATGGAGAACTGTTCTGCTAAACTTAAATGATTGACCATGACCGTGGCGTTTTCGACAGTATGGGTTCCTTTTCCGTTGCTGAAACTGACTCCGGCTCCGTAACGGGCCAGAGATGGTTCTCCCACAACGCCCTCCAGTCCTCCAAAGATTTCATCAAAAGTGCGGTTCTCTTTGACGATGAAAATGATATGCTTTATGGGTGAGTCTTTTTCTCCCGGGTGGAGCGGGATTGGATTGTTTGCGCGGTCCTCGAATTCAACAGAAGAGGATTTCTTGAACCGGAAATTGTTGGACAAAACTTTTTTTGTTTCTTCTCTCATATCTTTATCTTTGGGAATGTCCAAAATGGACACAATTCCATTCATCAGATTGCCGATGTAGCTTCCTTCGGGACCGGGTTCAAACGCAGGGCCTCCATTCGGTCCACTTCCAAATCCTTTGGCATTGGCGATGATGAGTTTTTTCCCGTCCTTAGAAACGGCCAGTTTTGAAGGAAACCAGGCAGTGGGGATATGTCCGAGAACTGAATGTGTCGAAACGTCTATGACCGCCACGGCATTGATGCCCGCTTCAGCCGCATACAACCGCTTGCCGTCCGGGGAAAGAGCCAGGCCAAATGGGATGGCTCCACGCAGGTTTCCAAGCCGCGGGTCAATTTTGAGTTCTATCGTATCGATGACTTCATCTTTCTCAGTATCTATGACCGAAATGCTGTCATTGTTTCCATTGCTGACAAAAACACGGTTGTGTGTGGCCACTACAGAATTCGGGCTGGATCCTCCCACGGCGGGAAAATCTTCGACAACCTGACCAACGAGTATACCCGTCTTGACTCGGGCTGTAACAGATACATTTTCGAGATTTTCTATATCGATCTCCCACACTGAGAAGGATTCTGGGACGTTGGGATCTCCTAAACCTGGGACCCTAAGGCCATCGATATTTACTCCTTCGGCGGCCTCCTTTGACAAATAGGCAAAAGGAGGAAACTTGAGTCCTGTTCGTTCCGGGTCCGCCCTATCGACGCCGATTATTAGGTTGTATTCAAACAGGCCAACATTGGCGACATAAGCCCGTGTTTCATCGGGCGATAGTGTGATTCCAAACGGATATCTTCCCACGGGAATACTGGCCGCAACTTTTTCTGTTTGTGTGTTTATGGCCACCATACGAAAATTCGTCTGATCGACGGCGAACAGGGTGTTCCCGTTTTTGCTGAGCACCAGGTCACCGATATAACTGTCCTCGTATTCTATTTTGTTAAATGCCGTGTCACAGACAATCTCACTCAGCTTTTCGCCTGTAGAAAGATCGAAGACAAAGACCTTACCCTCTTGGCCTCCTCCAACATACAGTTTCTGATTGTCCGGAGAAATGGCCAGTCCCATAAAAACAGCGGCCAGTATTCCTCTGTCTGTTCGGGCTCCCTGTGGGACTTGCTGCACGGATGGACTTTTGCCGGTGACATCCCGAATAATGGAGATTGAGAAAGGCCTGACCCCGGAATTGGCCGTGACAGCCACAGATCCGTCCGGACTCAGGGTGAGTCCGTAGGGATGGGGGGCCACTTCTATTTGTTGTCCTCGGGGAGTCAGTTGTCTTCCGTTGGGGATAATGGTAGTTCCGCTTCGATTGATGGATGTGTATTGTCTTTCTGCAGGTGCAGAAATGATCCATATGTCTTCTGCCTGATTTTCACAGTTCACGGAGAGAAGGATTGAGATAATGGCGAATGAAAGAAGAATCTGGATGCGCATTAATTATTTGATACGGTAAAACCACATGAGAGGGAGCCAAAGCTGGTGTCCATAGGGAAGTTTTTTGTGATTGATTAGGATCTCTGTTTTTTCCCACTCATGGACAAGGTTAAAGAGTGTGAACAATTCTTCAACATCCTGGGGTGTATAGGTTGCAGAGTGGCGTATCCAATCACCGCTTCCTTCTTCTCTGTAGGTGGGCGTTCTTCTGGCCAGATCGACGGCTTTTTCATAGTTGGGAGATGTTTTATAGCCAAATTCGACAGTGATCTTAAACTCTTTGGCATGGGTGCTGGGATGCAGGATGGAATCCATTTTTTCTTCTATGACTTTTTCCTTTCCGATATTTTTCCACTCTGACATTGTTTTTCCCTCCTCCTATTCTATACAAAAAGGTGGCGCATCTCAAGAAGGTGTTGCACTGAGTTTGAGATGTGACACCTTCTTTTTATTCTTTTATTGACATACTATAGGGGGGTATAGTAACATAAAAAAAATGAATACGGAGGTTATTATGAAAAAGACACTATTTATCTTACTCGTTCTTGGGATAAGTTCAGGATTATTGATGAGCCAGTCGGCTCCCAAGGACACCCCATTGATTTACCAACACTATGTTCATGCCCAAGAGGCTCTGGCCGCGGATAATTTCGAGATGGCAAAGAGTGCGATTAAAAATTTAGCGGAAAAAAGTGATGGAGAATTAAAAAAATTATCTGAGGCTGCGTCAACCGAAGCGGATCTTAAATCCATTCGTGAAGCCTTTAAGCCCCTCTCTGAATTCTTGGCAGAGCAGGAGCTTCCTGACGGATTAATGAAAGTATACTGCCCTATGGTCAAATCGCATTGGCTGCAAAAAAAGGGAGATATTTCTAATCCTTACCTTGGAAAATCCATGCCCAGTTGTGGAGTTATTAAATAAACTTTGGAAACCCGCGACTATAGGATGAGCATACAGTCGCCGTAGCTGAAGAACATGTATTTTTGTTCGACGGCTCTAGCGTAAGCTTCTTTGATAAGATCAAGCCCGGCGAAAGCTGCAATCATCATTAGAAGAGTCGATTTCGGAAGGTGGAAATTTGTTAGAAGCCTATCGACGACTTGGAAAGAAAATCCCGGATAGATAAAAAGATCTGTCGTTTTTGTGCCGGCCCGGATTTGTCCATTCGCATAGGCGCTTTCGAGGGTGCGTACAGAGGTTGTCCCAACCGCTACAATAGGCTTGGATTCAGATTTGGCGGTGTTGATAACCAGCGCGGTTTGATCATCTATAGTGTATGACTCTTTAAGCATCTCATGGTTTTCGATGACGTCTTCACGGACAGGCTGAAATGTGGCCAGGCCCACATCCAATGTGATTTCAGCCAAATTCACACCTTTATCCTGGAGCGATTGCAGCAGCGTTTTTGTGAAATGCAGGCCTGCTGTTGGAGCGGCAATGGATCCTTTTTTTCGAGCAAACACTGTCTGGTAGCGCGCGAGGTCGATATTTTTCATATCCAGCTGGTTTTGTTTTCGCTTAATATAAGGGGGGAGGGGAGCATACCCAATTGTATTTAGCTCTTGAAGAACATTCCCCCCTTGAAACCGGAGTCGTCTTTTTCCCTCCGTCCCTACGCCAACAACACAGCCATTAAGATTGGGAGAAAATAGTATTTCATCACCCATTCGGACTTTTTTTGCAGGCCGGCAGATCACCTCCCAGGTTTTTTCCTCTGTCTCTTGGAGAAAAAGAAATTCTATCGTTATGCGGCCCTTCTTTCCCCAGGCGCGGGCGGGGAAAACTCTGGAGTTGTTGAGAACAAGCGTGTCTTGTTTGTGCAGATAATTAGGGAATTCCCGGAAAGATGAATGAGTGATATCTCCTGAATCTCTATTAAGGATCATCATTCGAGATGCATCCCTTTCTTTTTTTGGTTTTTGTGCGATGCGCTCGGGAGGGAGAAAAAAGTCAAAATCTGAAAGCCGCATAGTGCCTTTATATCATTTCTTAAAGAGCTTTCTTTGGGGTAAGCGGTGAGAGGAGAGACCGAGGTGCTCATAGGCCTTTTGAGTGATTTTTCGTCCCCGTGTTGTGCGTTCGAGGAATCCGATCCGCATCAAAAACGGTTCATATATGGATTCAATCGTTTCCTTTTCCTCGTCAATGGCCGCAGCGATCGTGCTGATTCCCACGGGGCCGCCGCTAAAATTTTCAATGATTGTTATCAGAATTTTTCTGTCCACTTCGTCGAGTCCGAGAACGTCTACTTCCATCATATCCAGAGCCTTGGTGGCCTCTTGTTGGGTGATCTTTCCTTCGCCGATCACATCGGCATAGTCTCGAACTCTCCGCAGCAGCCTGTTGGCCACACGCGGAGTTCCCCTGGAGCGAAGGGCAATTTGTTGGGCGCCGTTTTGGTCAATATCCACTTTAAGGATGGCTGCTGACCTCTTGATGATATGTTCCAATTCGGGTACATCATAGTAGTCAAGACGGTAGATTATGCCGAATCGTCCTCTCAGCGGCGGCGTGATCCGGCCGGCTCTTGTCGTGGCTCCGATAAGCGTGAATTTTTTTAGTTGAAGTTTGTGGCTCCTGGCGCTCGGACCCTGGCCGATAACAATATCCAGCTTAAAGTCTTCCATTGCCGAATAGAGGATTTCCTCGACTGCTGGATGCAGCCTGTGGATTTCATCGAGAAAGAGAGTTTCCTTAGCTTGTAAGTTAGAAAGAATAGCCGAAAGATCACCGGTCCTCTCAATGACCGGGCCTGATGTGGGCTTGATTCCAACGCCCATTTCTTTGGCAATAAGAAAGGCGAGGCTGGTTTTTCCCAATCCCGGAGGTCCGTAAAGCAAAACATGATCGAGATGCTCATCCCTCTTAATCGCCGCTTCAATAAAAATCTTCAGATTGGATAAAACGGTGGTCTGTCCGACAAACTCCTTGAAACTCCTAGGCCGCAGGCTGTCTTCAAACAAGAGATCTTCTTTCGTACGGACGGGATTGAGTACGGCCTCTAAAGTTTTATTGCCTTTCAACAGTTTGTCCTTATTAAATTTTTGCCAATCGTTTCAAACTATCTCTTAAAAGTGTTTCGAAATCCTGGCCGGCTTCAGAGTTTTTCAGCGTTTCTTCTACAGTTAGCTCTATTTCCCTTCTCTTAAATCCGAGGTTTATCAGGGCCGATACTAAATCTTCTTTTTCCTGTAAACCTTGGAGATTAAGCGCGTTTTCCTTTTTCTCGAGTTTTTCCTGGAGTTCAATCGCAATCCTTAAGGCTGTTTTTTTGCCGATCCCGGGGACTTGCGAAATGCGGGAGACATCACTCTTCCGGATAGCATCCTCGAGATCTGAAACTTCAATCCCCGAAAGGATGTTGAGCGCGATTTTTGGTCCGATGCCGGATATGCCGATCAGTTTCCTAAAGAGTGCCTTCTCTTCTTCAGAGCAAAAACCATAGAGGAGAAGGGCTTTATCCGTCATGTGTGTGTGAATAGTGAGTTCAGCCGTATCTCCGATATCACCTATTTTAAGATAAGTGGTTAGAGGTATCCACGCACAATATCCCACTCCATTTACATCCAGAATGACCTGGTTGGTCTTCTTTTGTTTGATCTTTCCTTTCAGATAAGCAATCATTTTTTGTTCTTATTTTTAAATGGAGTCTTCAATTTTTTGCTGAAACAGCCTTGAGTTCAAATGACAGAATGCCGTTCCCAAAGCATCGGAGGCATCAGTCTCCATCTTGTCGTCCGTGATATTCAAGAGTGTTTTTATCATAATCCTAACTTGATTTTTGTCGGCTTGTCCATATCCCGTGACTGCCTTTTTTATTTCTAGGGGAGAATATTCAAATAAAGGACGATCCTGTGAAGCAATGGCGATGAGAGCGGCTCCTCTCACCTGCCCGAGGGTGAGTGCCGTCTTGACATTTTGCGCATAAAATGTATTTTCGATAGCCACTTCCTCTGGCGCATATGTGTCTATGATCTCTTCGATTTTGTTCTTTATTTCATTGATTTTTTGATGAAAAGGTTTGCTCACGGTTGGTTTGATGGTGCCGTAAGCCAAAACAGAATATTCCTGATCCGTAAATTCAATGAGACCATATCCTGTGGATTTTAGGCTGGGATCGATTCCAAGCACCCTCATCAATTACTCTGAATACTGGGCAATTTCTTCTTCATCGATATCGAAGTTGGCCCAAACGTTCTGGACGTCGTCATGGTCCTCCAATTCTTCCATCAAACGTAGCAGCTGATGGGCCTGCTTACCTTCCACTTTGACATAATTCTGGGGAATATATCCCAAGTTTGAGGCGGCTGTCTCTATGCTGTTCTCTTCAAGAGCATTAATGACGGACTCGTACTTGTCCGGTGCCGTGAAAATTTCATAGTTACTGCCATCTTCCTTAAGGTCCTCGGCCCCTGCTTCGAGAATGATATCGAGAAGTTCATCTTCGGAGGCCTTCGATTTTTCAATGACAATATATCCTTTTCGAGTGAACATCCAGGCAACGCAGCCTGATTCACCCATATTCCCTCCGCTTTTTGTAAAAATACGCCGCAGTTCCGAAACGGTTCTATTATTATTATCCGTCATCGTTTCTACGTAGATCGCTACTCCCCCAGGGCCGTATCCTTCATAAGAGATCTCTTCATAGTTGATGCCTTCCAGCTGTCCTGTTCCTTTTTGGATGGCCCTTTTTATGTTATCCGCAGGCATATTTACAGCTTTGGAATTGGAAATGGCTTTTCTCAACTGGGGATTTGTATCGGGATCTCCTCCACCGCTCCTGGCAGCGATGGCGAGTTCGCGGATAATTTTTGTGAATATTTTGCCGCGTTTTGAATCGGTTGCGGCTTTTTTGTGTTTAATGGAAGCCCATTTTGAATGCCCGGACATATTGACTCCTCAACAAAAGTTGTAAAAAAATTCTAACATAAAATATAGGCAAATAAAAGCGGGGAAAAATTGAATTGGCCCACCCGGGTTGGCCCTGTTTTCACAAAAAGGTTGAATGTCTGATTTTTTCAAATTATGATAGAGATTCATAAATATTGGCAATTGCGAGGTATTCGTGAAAGAAAAGAGGGCCTTAGGTCTATTCGAGAAGTATTTGACCTTGTGGGTGCTTCTCTGTATTGCCGCGGGTATTATGTTGGGAAAGATTGCCCCCGGGATTGCGAAATATCTGGATGGACTGGCTATTTCAATCGGAGATGCACCGGTCGTCTCTATCCCTATCGCCGTCTGTCTCTTTTTTATGATGTATCCAATCATGGTCAAGATTGATTTTGCACAAGTTTTGCGTGCCGGGAAATCGCCCAAACCCCTGGGCTTGACACTCTTTGCCAACTGGATTGTCAAGCCGTTCACCATGTATGTGATCGCCTCTGTCTTCCTTGGGATTCTTTTCAAATCTTTTATTGGTGCGGAAGCTGTGGATTTTGTCAAACTTCCTCCCGGAGCTGACTGGGTGGTGGGAACTGTGCGTGGAGCAGGTGAAGTCGTCCTTCATGAAGGGGTACGGATGCTGCAGATTCCTCTTTGGAGGAGTTTCCTTGCAGGATGCATTCTTCTTGGCATTGCTCCTTGTACGGCGATGGTTTTGGTTTGGAGCTATCTTGCAAAGGGAAATGATGGGCACACCCTGATTATGGTGGCCGTGAATTCCCTCGTCATGCTCCTTCTCTTTGGTCCTTTGGGAGGATTTCTTCTGGGAGTGGGGAGACTCCCGGTTCCCTGGCAGGCACTGGTTCTGTCCATAGGAATCTACGTGGCCCTGCCGTTGACCGCAGGGTATTTTTCACGTCTGCTGATTATAAAGACAAAGGGTGAGGATTGGTTCAAGCAAAAATTCCTGCATCTTCTTACTCCTGTGTCCATCACGGCTTTGTTGGTGACGTTGGTCCTCCTCTTTTCCTTCAAGGGAGATATTATACTGACAAAGCCCCTGACGATTTTATGGATTGCCATTCCTCTTTTTATTCAAACAAACTTGATATTTTGGATGACATACGGTCTGGCACGCCTGTTGAAGCTGAGCTATGAGGATGCCGCGCCGTCAGCTATGATCGGTGCCAGCAACCACTTCGAGGTGGCCATCGCCACAGCGGCGCTCATTTTTGGCCTCTCTTCCGGGGCGGCTCTCGCCACAGTGGTCGGAGTCCTCATTGAAGTTCCGGTCATGCTGATGCTTGTGCGAATCTGTCTGCGAACCCAAGGATGGTTTCAAAATTATCAGAAATAGAAAATGGGGAAAAAAAACATGGAGACGCTGTACAAAAAAGGCCTTCTCCTCGAATATTTCACAGTAGTCTATAATGTTATAGAGGCTGTGGCCGCCATAGTTTTTGGAAAAATCGCTAACAGTATAGCCCTGATTGGTTTCGGGCTCGACAGCATCATGGAGTCCCTTTCGGGGATTGTCCTCATTTGGCGCCTGCACAAACACGGAAAAATCTCAGAAATGGAAGAGGAAAAGGTCGAGAGAAAGGCCATGAAATTTGTGGCTGCAACCTTTTTTATCCTTGGGGCCTATGTGCTGTATCAATCCCTAAAAAAGCTGGTTACGAGGGAAATCCCCGATCCCTCCCTCCCTGGAATAATATTAGCTGTCGTGTCCATTATTGTCATGCCCTTCCTCGGCCTCCAAAAAATGAAGACAGGAAAACAGATCAAAAGCCTGGCATTGATTGCTGATGCGAAGGAGACGTTTGCCTGTGCGCTTCTGTCTGTTGCGCTGCTTCTAGGATTGAGCTTCAATTACGTTTTGGGTGTTTGGCAGGCCGATGCCGTTGCGGGACTGGTTATCGTGATTTTTCTCTTCCGTGAAGGCCGTGAAAGTTGGGAAGAGGCGACTAATCCCTGAGTAAGCCGGTGTGACAGCGATAGAAAGAGCGGGGGCTAAATCCACCCGAAGCGAATGATCGTTTTACTGGCTCTCCAAGAGAATACGGCTGCCAATCCTATGAGCCCTAGAGTTAAGGCAGGAGGAAAAGTGCCGTAAACTTGGAGGCCCAAAATAATGCACGTGATTACTAAAAACAGACAAAAAGTGGCCAACCGTTTCCGTTTCACCCGATAGGGTTTTAATTTGGCCGCAAATCCATCAGGGATGGCTGTGTCAGGCCCAATTTCATCCATAAAAGATTCAATTTTGGGCTGCAGCTTAAAGTGTATAAAAGACAGCAATCCCATAAGAGAGAAGAGAATCAGTGTCTTTACAAGAACTGTCCAGCTTGTCCAAAGAGCTTCAATTCCAAGAGGACCAAAGAGAAGCAGAAATATTCCTGAAATCAAAACAGTCAGCTGAAAGGTGTAACATCGTCCGGCTCCTCTCTTTATGATGTTTTCCATATAGCGGTCGGTTTGATAATTGAAGGGGGAACCGAGCAGCGCACGTTCATTGACCACTATGAGATTAAACAGCGGCGTGGACATAAATACAAAACCTAACACATGGACAAATTTCATGACTTGGTATAACGTATCCACGGCATTCTCCTTTAGATTCTTCAGATCTTAATGAATTTAAAGAGATATTATTGCAGGTAAAAAAAATCTATTAACACGATAAATATAATTCACTTCATATAAAGTGTCAAATAGAATATAAAAACAGTTTTTGCGGACATCTTATAGGGGAAAATATAGTTTTAGGGGAAAAAATAAAAAAGAGTTGACATACTATGGGGGGGTATGGTATTCTTTATAAAATCATCAAAAGGAGATAACTATGGCAGAATTAAAAACAACCCATGAAGAGGAAATTGTAAGGCTTAATAAGATAGCGGGCCAAATAAGAGGTGTCCAGAAGATGATTCATGATGAGAGATACTGTATCGATATTCTGACACAGATCACTTCGATTCAGGGAGCCGTAAAAGCTGTAGGAGAGAATATTCTTGAAAGACATCTCAAAGGATGTGTCAAGCAGTCTTTCTCTATTGGAGATAAGGAAGATCGTACAAAAAAAGTCGATGAAGTCATCCAAGTTTTGAAAAAATTTAGATGAATCGGAGGAAGAAAAATGAAATATTATTTTAACAAAACCATTGAGGGATCTTTTGATGATGTCTGTCAAAGAACCGTAGAAGGCCTCAAGAAAGAGGGATTCGGAGTGTTGACGGAAATCGATGTTAAAGAGACTTTGAAGAAAAAACTGGATGTGGATTTTAGAGAGTACAAGATTCTTGGTGCATGCAATCCTTCTTTTGCCTATAAGGCTCTTCAGACAGAAGATAAGATCGGAATCATGCTTCCCTGCAATGTTATTGTCCAGGAAATTGATGAAAATGAAATCGAAGTGGCCGCCGTTGATCCTGTGGCCTCGATGCAGGCCGTTCAAAATCCCAATCTGGAGGGAATCGCTCTTCAGGTGCAACAAAAATTAAAAAAAGTAATCATGGATATGTGATTTTTTAAAGGAGATATGTTATGGCTATCGATCCGATCCATGAAATGGATGCTAAAGAGGAAAAGGCGGAAAGAATTGATATTCCCATCCTTGGCATGACGTGTGCCAGCTGTGCATCGACCATTCAAAGCGGCCTTGCAGGACTTCCGGGTGTCGATAAGGCCAGCGTCAACTTCGCCACTTCTAAAGCCACCGTTCTCTACCACCCTGAAAAAGTGAATGTTAAGGATCTCGCCAAGACCGTAAAGCAAAGCGGATATGCGGTGGGGACTGTGTCAGTTGAACTCCCCATACAGGGCATGAAATGTGCGTCCTGTGTCACGGCTATCGAGAAAGCACTTCTGCAAAAGAATGGGATCACTATGGCCTCCGTGAATTTGGCCACAGAAAAAGCTCGAGTGGAATATATCCCATCTGAAATAAGTTTGGCAGAAATTTCCAAAACCATTGAAGGATCTGGATATAAAGTCATTCAATTCCCTCAGGAAGAAAAGCTTGAGGACGTGGAAGAAATCTTAAGGGAAAAAGAAAATAAGAAGCTCAAGACGAAATTCCTTGCTGGTTTGATTCTGGGGATTATTATCTTCTTCGGCAGTATGCCGCATTGGTTTCCCTGGATTCCAACCTTTCTTAATAATTTCTTTGTGCTCTGGGCGTTTGCAACCCCTGTCCAGTTCTGGATCGGTTGGCAGTTTTATAAAGGTGCCTGGGGAGCTTTCAGGCATAGAAATGCCAATATGGACACACTCATTGCCGTGGGAACATCGGCGGCCTACCTCTACAGTGTCGCCGCCACTCTATTCCCCTCATTTTTTGAATCTGGAGGAATCAAACCCGAAGTCTACTTCGATACATCAGCCATGATCATCGTTTTGATTCTTTTGGGACGACTTCTCGAGGCCAAGGCAAAGGGACAAACCTCTGAAGCCATCAAAAAACTTGTTGGCCTGCAGCCTAAAACAGCCCGTATTCGAAGAGATGGAAAAGAGATGGATATTCCTGTTGAAGAAGTATTGGTTGGTGATGAGATCCTCGTCCGCCCAGGTGAAAAAATACCGGTCGACGGAGTAGTCTTAGAAGGAAAATCAGCCGTGGATGAGTCTATGATTACGGGAGAAAGCCTTCCGGCAAAAAAAGAACAAGGCGATGAGGTCATTGGTGCGACCATCAACAAAACCGGCAGTTTCACTTTTACGGCCACAAAGGTCGGCAGGGACACAGCCCTGGCTCAGATTATCAAACTTGTCGGAGAGGCCCAGGGTTCGAAGGCGCCGATCCAGAGATTGGCGGATGTGATTGCGGGCTATTTTGTGCCGATCGTTATTTCTATCGCCATCGCCGTGTTTGTCATCTGGTTTAATTTCGGGCCGGATCCGGCTTTGACATTTGCATTTCTGAATTTTGTGGCCGTAATGATCATTGCCTGTCCCTGTGCTTTGGGATTGGCAACACCAACGGCTGTGATGGTCGGGACTGGGAAGGGGGCCGAAAACGGCATCCTGATAAAGGGTGGGGAAAGTCTGGAAACAGCCCATAAGCTGGATACAATCGTCTTTGATAAGACAGGAACTTTGACCAAAGGAGAGCCCGAGGTCACCGATATTGTCACAGCCGGCTCATTTTCAGAAGAGGATATCTTGAAATATGCGGCCAGCGCAGAGAAAGCCTCCGAGCATCCTCTTGGGGAAGCGATCATCAAGAAAGCTTTAGAGAAAGGAATAGAGCTTGAGAGTCCAAAGGATTTTAATGCTGTTGAAGGTCATGGGCTGGAAGCCAAGGTAGATGGAAAGGCTGTTTTTATCGGCAATAAAAAACTCATGGATAACCGGAAAATCCGGGTTGGTGAGATGGAAGAGAAAGCGGATACATTCGCTGCAGAAGGAAAGACACCCATCTATGTTTCTCTTGATAGAGAATTCGCGGGGCTTGTGGCCGTTGCGGATACCTTAAAGGAAAATTCTATCCTTGCTGTTAAAAAACTGGAGAGCTTGGGATTAAACGTGATCATGCTGACTGGAGATAACAGGAAAACAGCTAAAGCCATTGCCCTAAAGGCTGGAATTAAGGACGTCATTCCCGAGGTTCTTCCTGAGGATAAAGTCCGCGAAATCAAAAAACTTCAGTCCGAAGGAAAAAAAGTGGCGATGGTAGGGGATGGAATAAACGATGCTCCTGCTCTGGCTCAGGCGGATATAGGGATTGCCATCGGTTCAGGAACGGATGTGGCGATTGAGGCCTCAGACATTACACTTATAAAAGGAGATTTGAACGGCGTTGTTGCGGCCATAGAATTAAGTAAGCGGACAATACGAGTGATCAAGCAAAATCTTTTCTGGGCCTTTTTTTACAACACGGCCGGTATACCGATTGCGGCCGGAGTCCTCTATCCGTTTTTTGGGATTCTCTTGAATCCAATCTTTGCTTCGGCGGCTATGGCTTTCAGTTCTGTGACTGTTGTGTCAAATTCCCTCAGGCTTAAAAAAGCGAAAATCAGGATTTAAAAGTGGAGGTAGCCATGTCAGCAAAGTTAATCGTCACTGTTTTCGGGGCCATTCTTATTATTTTAGTAAACTGGTATTTTTTCTTCTCAAAAAGGAAGACCAAGTCTGTCGGTGTTCAAGACGAAGGAATCCAAGAAGTTCGGATCAATGTCAAAGGAGGGTATGAGCCGGACGTCATTGAGGTTAAAAAAGATATTCCCGTCCGTTTGAACTTTTACCGTGATGAAACGAATGATTGTTCCGACACTATTGTTTTTAGTGATTTCAATATACGAAAACCTCTCCCTGCCTACAAAACGACTGCAGTCGAGTTCACTCCGAAAAAGGAAGGAGAATTTGGATTCACTTGCGGAATGGGGATGCTCAAAGGAAAATTAATCGTCAAAAAAGACTTCTGAATAAAATAAAGGAATGAAATGAATCACTCTTGTTTCAATGTTTACAATGAGATAAGGTCTAATCATGCTTAATAAAATCATTCGGTTTTTCCTTGAGAATAAACTTGTAACCTTTTTGGTTCTTACTATTTTCATCAGTTTGGGGATAGTGAATTCTCCATTTGGCTGGGACACCGGTATTTTGCCTAGTGATCCCGTGCCCGTAGATGCCATTCCTGACATTGGTGAAAATCAACAAATCGTATA
>JAZFSR010000330.1:0-4613 GCA_036446295.1 Candidatus Aminicenantaceae bacterium | reverse complement strand
ATAGGGCTGGGCAACATCTGGCGATTTCCAATGGTGGTCGGCGAAAACGGTGGAGCTGTTTTTGTTTTTGTCTACATTCTGGCGGTGATGCTCATCGGTTTTTCAGTCATGCTGGCCGAGCTCACCATCGGACGCCATACTCAGAAAAATCCCGTTGGAGCCATCCATTCCATTAAACCTCGATCGCCATGGAAAGGTATAGGTTATTTAGGGATGGTCACCGGGATCGCTATCCTATCCTATTACGCCGTTCTGGCAGGCATGCTCGCCGGATATTTTGTCAAAATGATTACCGGGGCGTTTCGCGGAACAGTGACCAGCCAAATGACCGAAAAGACATTTACGGATTTTGCTTCCAATCCCTTTTTGGTTCTCTTCTTTTTTGCAGTCGTTCTTTTCATCACAGCATATATTATTTCCAAAGGAATCAAAGGGGGAATCGAGAGATACACAAAAGTCTTAATGCCCATCCTCTTTGTTTTGATTGTATTTCTTGCAATAAGAGCCTTGACCCTCCCTGGAGCTGGAGAAGGAATCAAATTCTATCTCAAACCGGATTTTTCTAAGCTGAACTTCAAAATCATTTTCTTCGCTCTCACACAGGCATTTTTCTCACTCAGTCTCGGCATGGGAACCATGATCACCTACGGAAGCTATATCAACAAAAAAGACAATCTGGTCTCCTCCGCAGGATGGGTCTCTTTCGCGGATACACTCATCGCCCTTTTGGCTGGTCTGATCATATTTCCTACGATCTTTGCCATCCCTGGTATTTCTCCGGATTCGGGACCCAGCCTGGTCTTCAAAGTATTTCCACTCATCTTCTCAAAGATCCCGGGTGGACAGATATTTGGCACGCTCTTCTTCCTTCTGCTTTTGGTGGCGGCTATAACCTCAACCATATCTCTCCTCGAAGTGCCTGTCGCCTATTTTGTCGACGAGCGGAAGTGGACCCGTACAAAAGCCGCCGTTTTGATGGGATTATGCGCCGCCGTTTTAGGTATTCCTTCCGCTCTTTCCTGGGGAGGAGTGAAATTTCTCACGAAGTGGGCATTCTGGGCCAAAGTCGATCTTATCTTTGGAAATATCGCTCTCGCATTTGGCGCACTGCTGATATGTCTTTTTGTGGGCTGGGTTTGGGGCGTGAAAAAGGCCATCGAAGAAATAAGATCCGGCAGCAAAAAATTCGCAATCCGCCATATCTGGGTATTTTCTATCAAATATCTCTCACCCCCAGCCATCCTCTTCATTCTTATAAAAATCATAATAGGATAATGAACACATGAAGAAAAAAATATTCGTTTTTATTTTTGTATTTGTCCTTCTGATCGGCTTCCAATCTTTGACAGCCGCTGACATCAAAGGAAAGATCTCTCTTCTTCCCAAAGGAGATCCCTATACTCAGGGATTCATTCTTTTGAGATCCGCAGGAGAAGATAACTATGTTAAGTCGGAGATCGATCCCGAAGGTTATTATTCCTACACAGATCTCAGGCCAGGGAAGTACGAAATAAAAATGGACCTTTTTAATCTGACTCCTTTTCAAGATGACATCGAGATTTTCACAGATGGTCAGATCATCGTGCGTGATTACTCCTTATCTCTTTCCCTCCTGGATAAGATCCATGTATCTGTAAAAAAATCGAGTGACTTTGTTTGGTTCCCTGTGATGGTCATCCTCCTCTTAGGGACGGGAATCCTTCTGACATTCTTTTGCCAATGGATTCAGGTCCGGAGGCTTATCCTCTCCTTAAAAATGGTTCTTGAAGGCGCTCTGCACAAGGATAAATCTGAAAAAGAGGAGGGAGACATCTCTCCCTACGCCGCCTTGATGACGGCTTTGGCTGCCACGGTTGGGAACGGGAACCTCGCAGGTGTGGCCACGGCCATCGCTGTTGGCGGGCCGGGAGCTCCTGTCTGGATGTGGATTGCCGGTTTTTTTGGAATGGCAACAAAGTATGCCGAAGGATTTCTCGGAGTTAAATTCCGGATTAAAAACAAGTTAGGCGAGATGTCCGGAGGTCCCATGTACTATGCCCGCCACGGAATCAAAAACGAAAAAATCGGCAAATTCTTGGCCATGTTTTTTGCCATCTGCGGCGCTTTTGCATGTCTCTTCGGCACAGGAAACATGGCCCAATCCAACTCTATGGCCCTGGCATTCAATGACCAATTCAGCGTGCCTTTCTGGATAACCGGGCTCGTCATTAGCGCTATGGTCGGGGCCGTCATCCTCGGAGGCATCAAACGCATCGGAGCAGTATCCGAGCGTCTGGTCCCTGCAATGATAATCTTTTACTTCGTAGGCGCCCTCATCATTATCATCGCAAACATCACCAATCTTCCTCATGCATTAGGCGTTATCTTCCAATCCGCCTTTTCCGTAAAAGCCCTCGGGGGAGCCATGGTGGGGACTTCGATCAGACAGACTATGGTTTTAGGAGTGCGACGGGGGATGCTCTCCAACGAATCAGGACTGGGTTCGGCTGCCATTGCCCAGTCTGCGTCCAGGTCGGCTGATCCTTCCAAGAACGGCCTCATCGCCATGACAGGAACGTTTATCGATACTATCCTCGTCAACACGCTGACAACACTGACAATTGTGATCACCGGCATGTATCTCAAGACTGCAGCATTCGGCGCATCCAACGCACTCACCTCCACGGCCCTCACAGCCGCCGCCTTTGATTCCGTGATCCCGTTTGGAGGCTATATCATCGCCATTAGCTCATTTCTCTTCGGCTACTCCACACTTCTCGGATGGTGTTATTACGGCGAAAAATGTTTGGAATATATCTTTGGCATTAAGGTCATCCATCCCTATCGCATTGCGTTTATTGCGCTGCTTTTTGTTGGGGCCAACATTCAAGGTGTGCATCTCAATATCATCTGGAATATCGGAGACATTGCCAACGCATTTATGGCCTTCCCCAATCTTATCTCCCTGCTCATTTTAAGTGGTATGCTGGGTAAAATTACTAAAGAATATTTTTTCTCGAAGAAGAAAAAAGAATAGATCCGTGAGCCTGACGTATGCCAAAACGAAGTAACTTTTTTATTTTCGTTCTCAAATTCATCTTCAGTTTATCCATCATCACTTTTATTCTGATAAAAAAGACTTCCATAAGCGATATTGGAGAGTCCATAAAGGGAGCCAGTCTTTTTTGGATCGCTCTCTCTTTCTCTCTTCATTCTTTAGGACTTTTGATCAGCGCCTACAGGTGGCAAATTCTCATCCGTGCCCAAGGCGATCATGTCCCTCTTGGATTCCTGGCCAAGTCCTATCTCGTCGGCAACTTTTTCAACCTTTTTCTCCCCACAAGATTCGGGGGAGATGTTGTCCGGATTTTGGATGGATCCCGTTATTCCAAAACTGTGATCAAGTCAACGGCGATTGTTTTTGTGGAGAGGTTATCCGGAATCATTATTCTTCTAATATTTGCCCTTAGTGTTTCCCTTTTCCAATTGGACATAGCTCAGCAGCTTCCGCACATCTGGATATCCCTAGGCGTCGGTTTCATGGGACTCGCAGCCATACTGTGTTTTTTCCTGCCCATTTCTAAAACCTTTATAGACAAAATTCCTCAAAAAGGGGTCCTCGGAAAAATAAAACGGGAGATTTTTGAATTTAGAGAGATCGTTTTCGTTTATAAGGAAAAAAAAGGGGCCTTTTTAAAAGCCCTTTTTTTGGCGTTTCTTCTCCAGATCAACGTGATCCTTCATTACTATTTTGTGGGCAAAGCTCTTCATATCGACATTCCCCTCATTGACTATTTTATCTTCATCCCTATCGTCCTCATCATATTGACGCTCCCTATCACCATCAATGGATTGGGATTACGAGAAGCTTTGTACATGACAATTTTTGCATCCTATGGCATCCCCAATTCTTCTGCTCTTTCTTTTTCTTTCGTCGCCGACATTGTTTTTGCGCTAGTTATAGGTGTTTTGGGAGGAATCATATACTCACTTCGCAAACACAAAAAATGACGTTTCTTAAATCTTGGTTAAATGCCTATTCATGGCCCCTCTTTAGTGTCTTTATCCTTTCCGTTTTTTTATCAGTATCTCTGCCTGTCTACGTTTACAGCCAGGAGGAGTTCTCTGTTTATAAAGAACGGCTGGAAAAACTCCAGAAAGAGAGGGAACGGCTCCAGCAAAACATCAAGAATTTGGATTCAAAAAAGACATCCATCCTTTCACAGCTAGACCAGATCGGTTTTGAAAAGAAACTGATTCAAAATGATATTGCCGGATATACTCTGCAGATGGAAAAGGCCAACCGGGAACTCGCTGCAGTCCAGAAAAGAATACCTCCCTTAAAAGCGAAACTGGAAAAAGAAAAAGAATCTGTATCTCAGATCTTAGTGACACTCTACAAATTTGGAGATATGAGTTACCTTGATTTTCTGTTCAGGGCGACCGATGTGGCCGATCTCATGTCAGAAAGTAAACACCTTTCTCTCCTGGCCCAATATCAAGAGGACATTGTCCTGTCATTTATGCAGACATTGAACGAGCTCAAAGAAGTGGAAGAGCGAATGGAAGCAAAAAAACAGGAGGTGTCCGGCCTTCTCTCCCAATCCAAAAACAAAAAGCAAGATTTAGACAAT
>JAZFSR010000329.1:0-6741 GCA_036446295.1 Candidatus Aminicenantaceae bacterium | reverse complement strand
GGATGACTGCCTCTGACTCCGTAAGATTCGTTGAAAAAAGCCACGTAAAAACATGGATTATACGGGGTGCGTAGAGTGTGCGATGAGAAATGTTTCCGCGGACGTTATTTTTTTGTGTTTCTCTGTCCATGGCATCAGAGGACACAGAGTATTACAGTTACAGTTATGCCAGGTTGAGCTATGTCAATGGAGATGTGTTTATCCAGAGGGCCGGCGACAACGGTTTTGAAGAGGGGGATGTGAATCTTCCTATTGTCGAAGGAGACAAAATCGGTTCCAGAGAAGGTCGCGCGGAAATTCATTTTGGCAAAAAAAATTATCTGCGTATTGATAGACAAACCCAGCTTGATCTTATTGAGCTGCCGAAACAGGGAAGCGATGTCATTCAACTGCACTTGCTTTCGGGAGATATCTTTTTAAGAATAAATTACTTACAGAGAGAGAAGGACTTTGAGATACACACCCCGGATGCATCTTTTTATATATTGGAAGAGGGCCTCTACCGTTTTGTGGTCAGAGAAAATGTCCAAACCGAAGTGATGGTCTATGAAGGATCAATAGAAGCAGCAGGCCAAGAAGGATCCGTCATTGTTGAAGAGAATGAAAGTCTCTTTGCCTCTGATGGTTCCTTTCGATCGGATTCGAGTGATTACTACACCGAAAATGATGACAGTTTTGCCAATTGGAGCAGTTCCCGTGATGAACTGCAGTCCCGTTTTGTGGCCAAACGCTACCTTCCCGACGAACTATATGAATATGAAACCGAACTGGCTTACAACGGACGATGGAGGTATGAATCTCCCTATGGTTACGTATGGATTCCTTCAGTAAGATACTCCTCCTGGAGACCTTACTCCCATGGACGCTGGGTTTGGTACCCCATCATCGGTTGGACCTGGGTTTCTGCACATTCTTGGGGTTGGGCCACGTCCAGGTATGGACGGTGGCACTGGGGAACCTCTTTTGGATGGTACTGGATTCCTACACGGAGATGGGGACCGGCCTGGGTCCACTGGCATCACGGGTATGATTATCTTGGATGGAGTCCGCTCAGCTATTGGAATCGGCCTGTGGTTATTGTCAACAACATCTTTTATGGCCGTAATAACGACAGGTATTACCCTAATCAGTCCCGTGCCTTGACCATGATCCGAAAAAACCAACTTCAGGCCAGATCTATTTCAAAAGTCGCGTTGAGTCAGAATAAAGTTGGGCAGATTGGAAGAATTTCACTCTCATCCAGACAGCCGAATCTCAAATCCGTTGTGGATAGAACCAGTATAAAATATTCGACAGCCTCCAAAGTGCTTTCCAGAACGAATTTGCGCCAGGTGAATAAGGGTTATTCCTCCGGAAAAACGAGCCGCTCTCTCTTCCGGGTGAAGGCCACCCCAATACGGTCGACTAGCTCCAGCCTAAAAAAATCAGGAATCTCGTCTCGGACCATAAAGAGATTTGCACCAAATTCGCAAAAATCCGTGACGTCCAGAAGTTCTGCAAGACTCCCGTCATCGACTAAAAGTATCGTGAGGCGCTTTTCCTCTTCGCGTTCCCAGACTCCGTCCCGGACGAGCCCGGCAGCAAAGCGTTCGACGTCCACGGAGAACAAAAGTGGAACGAGGGGTTTAATTCGCAAGTTTTCCTCCACTCCTTCTTCATCCGCTTCTTTGAGGGGCCGTGCCGGCACGGCCCCTTCTCGAAGCTCGAAATCTTCCATCAGTTCTGTCCGGAGATCCCCTTCACGAACATCTTCGAGGAGCTCGGTGACTAGGTCGCAGAGCTCCAGTCCCTCCCGGTCGACTGTGAGCCGGTCTTCCCGAAGCTCCGGTTCCTCCCGGTCGACTGTGAGCCGGTCTTCACGCAGTTCCAGTCCCTCCCGATCGACTGTAAGCCGCTCCTCGCGAAGTTCCAGTTCTTCCCGTTCAAGTGTAAGTCGTTCTTCCTCGAGTAAAAAGATTAAAAAGAAATAGTCTGCTTATCGTAGTCGGCGAATTTTTCCTCTTTACTTTTCCATACTTCAGTGGTATAAAGAATTTTTCTTGAAGAAAAACAAAATGATGATTATTCTTGCTAAAGTGAAGAGAAGATCCTTTCTAATCTCTAGAATCCTTATAATTGATTGAATGATATAAGTTTGGAGGTATTCGCCATGATAATCAAAAAGATAACTTTAGAAGATGGAGCAAAAAAGTCGGTGAAAACATCGCGTTTCCTTGGCATTGCCGTTCTTGCCTGCCTGATCGCGATTATGGGAAACATCGCCTGTCAAAGCACAGAAGAGGGAGTCGTTTCCGGAGAGGAATCAGTGCTTAGGATTAATGAGGGAAGCCTTCCATTTGAGGGAACCGTAAAAATCAGCTATGGAAAATATATTTATCTCCCGGAAGCTCAAGGTTTTGACATGGTTATCCAAGGTTCTCTGAGTTCCGGAGACCTCAGTACTCTGATCGATAAAGAGATCAGGGGCGTAGGAGAATTCTCTCCTGATGTTCCTTCCATTCTTGTGGCAAACACCATCGAGGTGAAGGATGAAACCGGAGGATGGAGCATAGTTTTTACTAAAACGGAAGATTTTGTTCTAGACGATTACATGGATCTTGAAACAAGAGATGGTTATAAAGTTATACAGGAACTTGCCTATAATAAAAATGAAGGCTGGGAGGGCCTCGAGAACGTAAAAATTCGAGGACAGTTAGTAGAAATAGATGGTATCAATAAGATTGTCGTTCTTGACGAAGAAGACAAGGAAATTGGCAAAATTCTTGTTGACAGCATCTCGGATTTTGCCCAATATTACGTCAAAAAGCTGGGCCTGTTCGAGCATTTCTGGTTTTATGTTACGGTTAAAGACACAGTGGAATGGAGCGACAGAAGAAATTCCCGCGACCTGTTCCATGCTGATGTTCTTTTTGCCGGTTTGTTTTAACCTGACCCGTGAATAATCCAGGTTAAGTACACGTCCGCATTTCTATTCTTCTTTTTCTTTTCTGAGTTTGTCTAAGTCCGGATGTTTGAGATGATAACCCGTTGCGTCCTGGAAGGCCTTGGCTACGCGCAGGGTTTTGGCTTCGGCGAAAAGATTCCCGATAAAAATGATGGCGGTCGGCGTTCCGTTTTCCCTGAATCCACTCGGGACGACCACGGCCGGATGGCCGGTCAGATTTGTCAAACCGGTCGTTGTTCCACGCGGTGCGATGAAGACATCTATCCCTTCCATTTTTTCCGCCATTTTCTGCATGAGCAGGACTCTGGCTCTATTGGCCTGAATATATTCGACAGCGGGGACAAATCTAGCCTGTCGGAAGCTGTTGGGCCATGCGTTTCCAGACTGTCTGACGAGGAGATCGTCCCTATGGCTCCTTGTCAGCTCGTCGAAGGCTGCCGCGGCCTCTGTGGTGAGGATAAAGCTTATTCTCCTTGTGGGAAAATCCGGCAGATCGAAAGGGATGAGCTCAATCCCTAGAGAACGGAGAACGTCTAAAGCCTTTTTGTTTTCCTCAATCGTCCTTTTGTCTCTTTCATTTCCCTCTCTGGGTTTTCTGTCGAAGGCACTCTTTAAATAGCCGATCCGGATTGTTTTTAAATCCAGTTGGGGATCCCAGTTAAAAGGAAGATCGACGACCGTCAAATCCTTGTCATCCGGGCCGGAAATGGCCTGGAAAACCAGCGCGCAGTCTTCAACCGTCCGGCAGAGCGGACCGATCTTATCCATGCTCCAGCTTAAAGCCATGGCTCCGTAGCGGCTGACCCGGCCGAATGTCGGCCGCAATCCGGTTACACCACATCTGGAAGCGGGAGAAACAATCGATCCCTGTGTTTCGGTCCCTATGGCAAAACCAACGAGACCCGCAGATGTGGCCGCCGCCGATCCGGCCGAAGAACCGCTCGAACCCTGTTCGATGTTCCAGGGATTATTTGTCCGTCCTTCAAACCAAACGTCTCCCATGGCCAAGGCTCCCATGGTTAATTTGGCTACTAAAACAGCGCCCGCTTCTTCAAGACGTTTGACAACAGTGGCATCCATGTCGAATATCTGATCTTTGTAGGGGGCGGCTCCCCATGTTGTCTTGATTCCTTTCGTGGAGAGGAGATCTTTTGCCCCCCAGGGGATTCCATGGAGAGGGCCTCTGTAATTTCCGGCGGCGATCTCCTCATCTGCTTTTTTGGCCTGTTTCATAGCCAGATCTTCCGTCAGAGTGATGACACATTCGAGAAGAGGGCCGTATTTTTTTAAGCGGTTTAGGTAGAGCCCGGTCAGCTGAACGGATGAGATTTTTTGAGTTTTGATGAGCTGCGCCAATGCAGTTACAGGATAAAAGGCCAGATCCTCAAAATTTTCAGGGACCGTGATGCTCTCATCGGCCGTATATCGGAAGGGCTTCCGTTCCTCCTCAACCCTTGAACCGGGAACCACAGGATTGAAGAGGAGTGCCGGAGGTATGGAATTTGGGATGTCTATTTTTCTGAGTTCTTCATACCTACCGGGACTTCTCTGAATACTGTTCAGCATCATCTTGCGCTCATTATTGGAAAATTCCAGGCCGATGATCTTTTCATAGGCTTTGATGTCTTTGATGGTAATATTCTTTCCGCCCTTAAAATGATAGAGAGCGAAAGCCCCGCCAAAAAAAATAACCGCGGCAAGAAACAGAAATATAAATGTCCAAATTGCGGCAGATCCCTTTGATTTAGAGTGATGGTGTGCCATGTTTTTTCTCCTTTTTTTTATTTTTGATGTGATCAGGTAAACAAGCCCTCCGGCTGCAACTGAACCCAGGATCCAGATGACCTTGATTTGATTAGCCTCGAAATGAATGAAAACGTGGATGATAAATCCCATTAAGATTAGGCCTGACGTCACGGTCAATGAAATAAGCAAAGGCCAGAGAAAAATAGGAAAACATCCCATTTCGTCATCATAGGTTTCCCCTTCAACCATTTCAGCATGGGACAAAGAATCCGGCTGCCAGTACAGTTTTCCGCAGGCCGGACAGGTGATTTCTTCTTTATCTAAAGGTTTATCGCAGTGAGGACAAATTTTGTCCCTCGCCGCTTTATTCAAGACCTCCGCCTTCGCGGGCATCCGCTCTTTTGAGCAGAATGGCAAAAATCAGGCCGACAAATCCAAGGCTGGAAAACATCAGCATGCTGGCCGTATAAGACTTTGTAAGGCCGTGCAAAAGCCCGTTGAGCCAGGGGAATAAAGCAAGGCCTACACTTTGGATGGCGGTCATAAGCCCGAAGGCCGTTCCCACACGCTCTTTGCGTACAATTAGAGGAATGGAGGGCCACATGGCCGCCGGAACGAGAACAAAGGCGGCACCGAGAGCGATCATGGGGTAGACCGGCCATATCCTTGTAAGACCCATCAAGGCATGGCTGGGGATCATGATGAGCGATCCGAAAATCATCAGAGTCGCTCTCTTGCCGATCTTGTCGACCAGTTTGCCGGCAAAAGGGGCCAGGACCATTGAAGCAAAGATTATGATAGAAGTTATTCCTCCTGTGGTATTGAACATGTGGAGAAAGCTGTTAAAAACTTGGGCCAAAAAACCGCCTGAGGATGCGGAGACCGCAGCAATGCCCCATTTTTCACTGAAAAAAGCAGGAGCGAGGGCGATGAAAGGAAAAATAGCCGAGTAAAAGGTCACACAGAGAAAAGTGACATACCAAAATGAAGGTTTAAACTTTTTGATGTCTTTAAAAACGATTTTTTCTTCGTTACCTTCTTTTCTCAGGTTGAGGGCTTTTTCTCCTTTTCTATCCATAAAAATGTAAACGATGTTGGCGAGAAGAGAAATGACACAGGCAATAACAGCGGCGAAGAGGGCCGCCCGGAAAGTTCCAAAGAAATTGGTGAACACCTGCCCTGTGTTTAAAGCAAATAGACTTCCTAAGCGGCTCACCATCAGCGCAAGTCCGAAGGAGAGGGCCAGTTCCTTGTTTTTAAACCATCTGGCGAGGATGGCACTCTGAGCGACAATGAGTGGTTCTGCTCCAGCACCAAAGATGAAGCGGCCCACAAAAAACATAGGGACACTTTTGGCTGTCCAGAAAATGACGACACCTAACAATATCAGGATAGAAAATATCAAGCTGGCTTTTCGTGTTCCGATCTTGTCAGTGAAGATGCCGCCAAACAGAACGAGAATGATAGCTGCAATATGATAAAAAGAAAAAAAAGCTCCTACAGTAGCCATACTGATGTCGAGTTCTGTTCCCAGCGTATCAGACAATGAGGCCACAATGTCATAGGCAAAATAGCTTCCCAAACTGAGAAGGGCCACAAAGATGAGAAGAGTAAAACGGTAGAATTTTGTTGAGGGATGAAAAACCCCAATCTCCTGAGTTGTTGCTGGCATGAAAATTATCCTCTATGTTGAAAAGGCTTGATGAAGCGCTTATATCATAGGGAAAAGTTGCTTGTCAATTTTCTATGCTTGTCTTCCTCTCCCGAGATATAAAAACGAATTCTGTAAAGTGATTCGAAAACACGCTGTGTTTTCCCCAGCGAGGAAAACTTGCTCGACTTTCCGTCCTCGCTCTCCTCCGGGGAGGAACCATGCCCGCTCGTCCTCCAAACGGTTTTCCCCATCATCTTCCCAGAATTCGTTTTAAAATTAGTTGTGTGACGTTATTTGAGTTGGTAATTCTTTTCTGTTATAAATTGTTAATCTTTAAAAGTTATTTCCATGATTAAAAGTATTATATCTGATTTGGGAAATGTCCTGATATTTTTCG
>JAZFSR010000328.1:0-7389 GCA_036446295.1 Candidatus Aminicenantaceae bacterium | reverse complement strand
TCCTTATGTCCAAGTCTGTTCCTTATTTTTTTAAACTCCATCCTCCAGTGAGGAAGCCCCTCTTTGTATTCAAAATATTCAGATTGATCTCCTTGTAAAGCCGCCAGTTCATAAAACTTGATCTCAACATACTTGGCCAGTCCTTCCAGCCATTCCAGTTCTGTTTCAAATGAAACTTGCTCAGGGCTAAGCGAAAATTCCATTCGCCTGTTTTCCCGGGCATTCAAAAACCTCTCTATCCATTCACGCAGTTTGACATCATCCTCAGCCTCTAAGGCCTTTGCGAGAAAAAATCCTTCCTCATCCCAGGCCTCTATAAATTTATCCTCTTGAAAAGGATATTCACCTTCAAAAGCATAGACCGCATTCGCTTTTGAAAAACGCCGAGGATGCTGTTCCGCTTGAAAAGCATGAAATATTTCATGGAGGATGCTCACGACATGAAGATCCCTGCTGAGCGAAGCCCACTTAAAGGGAAAAAATGGTGCCAAAAATGGAGGAAGCTGGCGTCTCACACCGAGGAAAAAATCCCGGTTCATCATATCTCGTATGCCTATACTTGCAGCCCATTGATCCTCTATCAAAAGAGCGAAAGCCTGAGGATTATCCGCAGTCCTGCGGTAGTACGGCTTTCCATCAAAAACATCGTCATCGACTTCTGTCCAGGTTGAAGGCATTGGGGAGGATTCTATTAGAAATTCATAACGATCGTTAAAAAGCACAATTGGCCTAAGAGATTCCAGCCCGGGCCAAACACGAATTCCATGTTTTTTTTGGAGACGCAGGACTTCTCTCAATGCCCCTTTTTCTTCATCCTCTAATCTGTCTGAATCGAAGAGGCGGTCTCTTTTTGATGCTTCACGATTATTGCTGATGAAAAGCAGGCTCAGGGAAAGAATAACCAGAATAATTATTGTCAAACATCCCAATCCAATCTTTTTTTTCATAATAGTCTCCTCTTGTAGTCAATTGAGTTACTTCAGATTGGAAATATTTATTCAAATAAAATCAGAAAATTTATTTCAGTTCCTTGATCCAGATTCTGCTGAATTCCACATGTGAGCCGTGGCCAAGGAAACCTATATGACCGGTCTCTCTTTTAAGTCCCGGATGTTCCCTCCCATCCAGGGTTCCGTTCCGAATGGCATCCGAGATATCGGCATCCACAATAACAGTACCATTAAGTTTGACTGTTATCCTTTTTCCTCTAGCTAAAACTTCCTCTTCGTTCCATTCTCCCACAGGCTTCAGATATCCTCTTTTGGCAGAGACAACACCGTAGATTGATCCGTGAAACTGATAAGGTTTGAGATCTTTGTACTTTTCGGCCGAGTTGTCCAGAATTTGAAGCTCCATTCCCATATAGGCTGCATCCCCATCCAAGGGTGCCCGTATCCCCAGTCCATTATTGGCTCCCGGTGTGAGTTTGAACTCAAACCGCAGGATAAAATCGCTGAATTCCTTTTCCGTGTAGAGATTTCCTCCTCCACGATTTTGGAGGACGATAAGTTTTCCCTCATCGGCCTCATATCCTGAAGTATTCCCCATCCATCCGGAAAGATCTTTGCCGTTAAAAAGAGACACAAATCCATCTTGTTCCCACAGGACCCCCAGATAATCCTTAATCCGATTGACCATATCTATGTCTTGCACAATACCAGCCGTTTGTTTTAAGGCCGCCTCTACATCTGATCCGACCAGTCCGAGCTCTTCTTCGTCTCCCGGAAGAGCCATTCTTGTTACAGCCCTTGCGGCATTTGATTGAAGTTCCGGATCTTGGAGAAAAGCAGCCACATACCGAAGCGATTGTTTTGATTTTATGCGGGACAATCCGGAAAGAATGACTTTTTTATCCTCCAGCTCGACGGCTGCATCAAAGACCTCTGATAAAAGTAAATACTGCTCCTCAGGCATCAATTCTGCTCCCTGGATAAGCCGGATATAACCCTGGAGTGAAACATAGCGAAACGTTGGGTTTTCGGTTGTCAGAATAACGCTGAGCACAGCCTCCAGCGCATCGATATCGGGCCATGCGGCCAACGAATAGACAGCCACCGACTTAATTCGGGCATCCTCGCTCCTTGTCTTTTCAATGACAGAGTGGAGAGCCTTTGTCCCTCCGATCCTCGGAAGGATTCTCAAAAGGTCAAGATGAGTCTTCCCTTCGCTCGTCTCCAATGCAGCCAGAAGCAGATCTGCTCTGGATTCCTTATTTTCATTTAGATTGGCGCTGGCAACAACCGCATTCTGCAGAAGCAATATCTCCCTAGTTTCCGTGGCTCCCAGAAGCATGTCCACAAGGCGCGGAAGATCTTCTTCTCCAGCTAATCTTTCAAGGGCCGTCAATACCGCTTCCCGAAGAGTCTCGTCTTCAGTTTTTGCCTGAGAAAAAACAACATCCACAAACTCTTTTGCCCGACGTTCGGCGAGAATCTCAATTAAAACCATACGGGCCAAAGGGGGGACATCCAACATAATCCGCGCAGCCTCAGGGACTATAAGAGGCGTGGAAAATCTCAAAAGAGCCAGTTTAAGAACCTCTAGTTCTTCTTTCGAGTCAAACTGCAGCATCGGCCAAAGTTCATTGAGTACAGTGCTGTCTCCCAGACTCACAACCGCAGGGATGGCTGCCAGACGCACAGGGCGGACTTCACTCTTCAGTTCAGAAAGGAGAAGAGGAAGAACAGAAGTATCCCCTCGTTTTCCCAGCATACCAATAATCTCTGCCCGGACTTCCGGTCTAGAGTTTTCCAATCTTTCCAGCCATCTGGTCGTGGCCTCCTGTCCTGGTATACGGTCGGACAATTCAAGAGCTTTCATACGGAATTCCTTACTGGGGCTGTCCATCGCCGCAAGGATATCCTCTAAAGATTTTTCTCCAAGGACTGCCACCATCACGGCTAGTGCGGCACAAGCGACATGACTTTCCTGAGGAGACATATACGACCGGATGAACTCTCGACAAATATTCACACACAACTGTTTTTTTCCGTGTTCTGCAAGCCTCTGAGCATAAAGCAGATAAAGAGAGGGAGCCTGAGCCCTTTCATACGGACCGGCTGTTACGGCCATTTTATTAAGAACCTCTTCTGCTCGAGAATCGCCGATATTGGCCAGGGCAAAAAGAGTCACATTGAGGAGCTCCCTATCGCGGGTCGATGAATACTCTAAAATTTTCCTCACCGCACGCTGACTTCTCAATTCACCCAAAGCCTTGATGACTAATGCTTTGTTATTTTGTGGCACTGCGTTGAGCGATCTCAGAAGGATTGTTTCAGCTTCGTTAGATCCGATGGTCAACAAGGCCTGCACAGCCGGCTCACCCAGTATGGGATCAGAAAGGTATCTCTTCAAAAATCTCACCGATTCTTTTTTTCCGCATCGCTGCAGCTGCCGGATAAGAAAAGCCTTTACATTTACGTTTTTGTCGCCTTCAGACTCCAGTGCCTTGATGACAGCTTTGGCATACAATTTTCGCTGTTCCTCTTTTCCTGTCCGATTGACATAAGTCGTCAGTCCACCAAGAGCAAAACGTACCCGACTGTCATCGGCTTTCCCAGGAGGGACCAGCAGACGGCAAATCGATAAAAGGCCATCTTTCCCCATCTGCAGGATTTCATAAGACTGTTTATCCAAATCGGCTGCATTTTGAGCGGGATATTTCTGAAGAATCTTTTGGATCTCTGTTTGAAGACCAACACTTTTTTCCTGAGCTGTTCCTATGGAAATGAAAAGAGTCAGAACAGCAAGAAGGATAAAAGTTAGTCTGTATTTTTTCATTTTTTCTTTCTCTCTCCCCCGTGCACCTAGAGGTGCCATGGTGCCCGCATAGGTTGGTGGATAAGCCTGTTGGCCTCTTCATCGCCGATAAACAGCTGCTTTTCGGGATCAAAATGCAGACGTCTGCCCAACCGGACAGCGATCTTGCTGAGGTTAACAATCGTGCACGTACGGTGAGCGTTGTCCTCATTGAGAGTAAATTTTTTCCGTGTGCGCACGGCCTGGATAAAATCGGTCACTTGAGGTTTCGGATCAGGAAGAGAATTGATTTTTTCCTTTAAATGCGGGATGTCCGATTCCAAACCCGGGAACAGCTTTCCTTCCGGTCCTTCTATAAAAGCAGCATTTTTATCTTTGTTTTCACCATCCAGGATAATCATGCAGCCATCGGCATATTTGAGTTGAATCCTCCGCCAAGAGCCGCAGGCGTCGGGATGCTGCTGGGGACAATCGGCTTCGATTTCAACAGGACTGGTGCGGTCTTTATCCAATATGTATTGAACAGGATCGAGGTAGTGCATCCCCATATCTCCCAAGCCGCCGCCGTCATAGTCCCAATACCCTCGAAAAGTGTTGTGAACTCTATGAGGATGATAAGGTTTGTAAGGTGCCGGTCCCAGCCACATTTCGTAGTCCAGCACTTTCGGCTCTGGCTTTGGTTTGAGAAATGTTTTTCCGCTCCAGTAGAACTTCCAGTTAAAACCGGTGGTCGCACTGACAGTCACCTTTAAAGGCCATCCCAAAAGATTGTTCTCCACGACTTTTTTTATGGGTTTAACAGTTGTGCCAAAACCATAATACTGACTTTGAAACCGGAACCATGTGTTGATTCTGAAAATCCTTCCATTTCTCTGTACAGCCTCGACCACTTTTTTCCCTTCCCCGATTGTTCGTGTCATGGGTTTTTCACACCAGATATCCTTGCCGGCTTCGGCTGCGGCCACAGATATGAGCGCATGCCAGTGCGGCGGCGTAGGGATGTGGACAATGTCGATATCCTTCCGCTCGAGGACATCCCGGAAGTCCTTATAGCCCTCCACTCCGGGTCCACCGATTTCGAGAGCCCTCTTTAGGTGATTCTCATCTACATCGCATACGGCCAGAAGTTTGGCTCCGGGATACTTTAAATGGCCTCGTCCCATGCCTCCGACTCCGATGACCGCTTTTGTGATTTCATCACTGGGTGCCGTAAAGCCAGCCCCTCCTAGGACAAAGCGGGGAACGATGGTGAAACCGGCAGAAACGGCAAGAGTTTTTTTAAGAAATTTACGCCGGGTAAATAATTTTTTCCCTGACATGCCCATCTCCTTCTTAACCTGAATTCTTCATGAAAACTCGTGAATAATCAAGGTCAGTGCTATTCTTCCGGTCTATTCTAAAACAGAAAAAGACAAATTTAAAGCAATGAGAAAAAAACACTTGAATCCTAGAACCCTTGACACCTAGAATCCTTATGATCCTGAAAATCTTTTGCATAAAATGTGGACACTAGTTCTTGATAAGCGGGCTCAGGTATTTTATACTATTTCAATAGACATCGTAGGTTTTAATTCACAAGAGACAGACATCCATATGCGCTTAAAAAAAACAGTTCTTTTGGTTCTGATATCTATAGTTTTCCTGGGAGCCCTTAGCCAGGCAAGTGAAATTGGTAAAGCCTTCAGCGAAGGAAAATTCACCACCCAACTCAGGTACAGGTTTGAGCTCGTCGACCAAGAAGGGATAAATCTTAAGGCAAAAGCATCGACGGCGCGATTCCGCCTGGGATACACTACAGAAAAATTCGCCGGTTTCAGTCTTCATGCCGACATGGAAATGATTCGGGTCATAGGCAAAGAATTATACAACAGCACAGACAACGGCAAAGTTAACTTTCCTGTTGTCGCCGACCCAAAAGATACAGAACTGAATCAAGCCTTCCTCTCATACAGTGGAATCAAAGGGCTGGAATTCACGATAGGACGCCAGAGAATTAAACTCGATAACGATCGATTTATCGGGAATGTCGGGTGGAGGCAGAATGAGCAGACATACGACGCCTTTCGATTCTCGAACACATCCATCCCCATGGCGACAATTACATTCATTCGCATCACCAATGTCAATCGCATCTTCGGTGCCCACCACAGATCCAGGAGTGATCTCGATTTAAATACAAGCGTGCTTCACGTCAGCTACAACTCTCCATTGGGCAAGCTGACAGCCTACAATCATTTTTTTGACAACCAAGATGTCCCGGAGACATCCCATCAGAATATTGGGATACGTTTTACGGGAAATAGGAGAGTTTCAGAATCAGCACGTCTTTTGTACACCCTGGAATATACTCAACAGAACCGCTTCAAGGATGGAGCCATTGGCCTAAACGCATCTTACAGTTTTATCGAACTGGGATTTTCTGTGAAAAATTTTTCCCTCAAAGGCGGGTACGAATCGCTTGGGGGAGACGGAACATACGCTTTTTCAACTCCTCTAGCCACCCTTCATGCCTTCAACGGATGGGCAGACATATTTCTTGCAACGCCCGCTCATGGCCTGGTTGATCAATATATTGCTTTCAATTTTCAGTCAAGCTCGGAAAAAAGACCCCTTACATTCAGGGCCGTTTATCACATTTTCAAGTCAGAAATTGATAATCTCGATTACGGTCATGAACTGGATCTTTTGGCACAGATTATTCTTCGAAAGGGATATCTCCTGTTCATTAAGTATGCCCACTACCAAACTCGAGGATACGCGGCCACAACAAAGAAATTCTGGGCCGGATTCCAGTTCAATTTATAGTTGTAAAGTGTCCGTTCTTCAGTTGGCATGAATCATGCTGTATTTTTTATAGATTTGTGTTTAATGTTATGTGGTTTTCTGTATTAAGGAGTTGTTTAGAATGATAAAAAATCTTTTCAAAATCGCAGTCCGAAACATATGGAAAAGAAAACTGTTTTCGTTCATCAATATTTTTAGTCTGACCATAGGAATAACCTGTTTTTTCCTTATTCTCGTCAATGTCAGGGATGAGTTTTCCTATGATAATTTTCATGAAGATAAAAACAGTATTTATCGTGTGGCTTTAGAGAGAATCTACCCGGACAATGTGGTTTTTTATGCTGTTATTCCCTTTTCCATCGGTGAAGCCATGAAAAACGACTTTCCGGAGGTCGAGGACATGACACGCCTGTTCGCTTTCGGCCAAACAGCAGTCTTCCAGTATGAAGATCAAACATAAGAGGAAGATAAGGTCCTCTTTGTCGAACCCAATTTTTTCGATATATTCTCCATCCCCCTCATCCAGGGAGATCCAAAAACGGTCTTTTCCAACCAGAACTCCATTCTGATGACCAGAGACACAGCTCTCAAGTACTTTGGCGATGAAGATCCGGTGGGAAAATCATTAACGACTCCCCAAGGAGAAATTCTCGTTGCCGGTGTAGTAGAGAATGTGCCAAAAAACTCTCACCTGGAATTCAATTTTCTCATACCGCTGTCTATAACGGGAATTCAAAACCAGCCGAACTATGTCTCATTCTCTGTCCTGACCTATGTCAAGCTCAGCAGTGGTGTCTCCCCCAGCGATATCGAAACAAAAATGCCGGCTCTTGTCGAACAGTATGC
>JAZFSR010000327.1:0-5818 GCA_036446295.1 Candidatus Aminicenantaceae bacterium | reverse complement strand
TGTGTAAGAGATGTCGATATTTTCCGGTTCCAGGGGATAATTCTCTTTTAATATCCGAAATATGGATTTTGTAAGATCTTTCTTAATTTGTATCATATTTTTCCATTATTATAGCAAATTTATAAGGCCAAATCTTTATTGAAGAATTTGAACCCAAATATTTGACCCCAGGGAGGATATATGATAATTAAATACTTCCAAAAGAAGTTCGACTATGAAGAAAACCCGTTTGTTTGAATGCCAAAAATCTCTCGGTGGAAAGATGATAGAGTTTTTCGGATGGAATATGCCCGTCGAGTTCAAAGGCATTATCGATGAGCATATGACCGTTAGAAAAAAAGCCGGACTCTTTGATGTCAGCCATATGGGAGAGATATCTGTAAAAGGACCGGAAGCTCTTCAGTTTTTACAGTATTTGACTCCTAATGATGTCTCTCGGCTCTTTCCAATCAAAGCCCAGTACACGGCTCTAACAACCGAGAAGGGAACATTTGTGGATGACCTTCTCATCTATTGTCTTGGCGAAAATGATTACTTACTAGTCGTCAACGCGGCCAATACGGAAAAAGATTACGAATGGATTGTCAGCCGTAAAGGGGAATTTAATGTGTGGATTGAAAACGAAAGTGATCGTTATACCCAAATGGCTCTTCAAGGTCCCAAGGCACTCGAAATTCTCCAGCCATTGACTGAGCTGAGACTTGATGAGATGAAGATGTTTGGCGCAAGCTGGGGAAGTATTGCAGGTGAGAAAGTCCTCATTTCCCGGACGGGTTATACGGGAGAGGATGGATTTGAAATCTATACACTCTCTTTAAAGCCCGAACGAATTTATAATCTCATTATGAAAAGTGGGAAGCCCTACAGGATTTTACCCATTGGACTGGGAGCCCGGGACACCCTCCGTTTAGAATCAAGTCTTTTGCTCTATGGCAATGACATCGATGACGCCACAACAGTCCTTGAAGCCGGCTTGGGTTGGCTGGTGAAATTTAAAAAAGGCGATTTTTTGGGGAGCAAAGCCCTCCTTGAACAGAAGGAAAAGGGGATTAAAAAGAAAATCGTAGGTTTTGAAATTACAGGAAGAGGAATTGCCCGGTCCCATTATCCCGTCTTTATCCGGGGAGAAAAACTCTCTGAGGTGACTTCAGGAACCTATTCTCCGTATTTGAAGAAGAGCATCGGTTTGACCTATCTTCCGATCAAGTTTACCGAAGTGGATACGGAAATAGCCATAGAAGTCAGAGGAAAGCTTATTCCGGCAAAGATCATTCCGCTGCCTTTTTATAAAAGGGAAATGAATTAGGTTTTGAATCTGATTCGAGATAAATGTTTAGGAGGTCAACCATGAACCCCGGTGAATATTTTTTTGCTGAAAGCCATGAATGGATAAAAATCGAAGGAGACTTAGGAACAATAGGAATCTCAGATTTCGCTCAGAAACAGCTAGGAGATGTTGTCTATATAGAACTCCCGGAAGTTGGAGCCGTGTTTGGTTTTCATCAATCTTTTGGTGTCGTGGAATCTGTAAAGGCGGTCTCTGATATTTATTCGCCTGTTGCGGGAGAGGTCGTCGAGGTAAATTCCGGGCTCAATGATTCACCGGAGCTCCTCAATGAAGATCCTCAAAACAAGGGATGGATCATGAAGATCAAAGTTAAAGATGAATCGGAGCTGCAAAAACTTATGTCTGCCTTGGATTATGAAAAATTTCTGGAGTCACAGGAGGATTAATCTCAAGAGGAGATTGAATTCAGATGAGCTACATATCTCTCAGTGATAATGATCTAAAAGAGATGCTGACTGCAATAGGCATCACATCGATAAAAGAACTCTTCAATTCTATCCCGGCTGACATCAAGTTGAACAGAGATCTGAATGTTCCGGGGCCTCTTACTGAAGTCGAAGTGGTAGCTTATTTTGAAAATTTAGCGAATAAAAACTTGTCTCTGGACGTCCTTTCTTTTTTGGGCGCCGGTGCATACAGTCATGTGATTCCGTCAGTTGTTGACTACTTAAGTCAGAGGGGAGAGTTCGTCAGCCCCTACACGCCCTATCAACCGGAAATCAGCCAGGGAACACTGCAGACCGCATTCGAATTCCAAACTCTTATCTGTCAATTGACTGGGCTTGATATTGCCAATGCCTCTCTCTATGACGGGGCTTCCGGTGCGGCAGAGGCCGTGCTCATGGCGCACCGGTTACGCAGAAGACCCAAAATTCTTGTTGCAAGATCTCTTCACCCTCAGTACAGGGAAACCATCCGAACATATGTCAACAACCTGCATCTTAATATCATAGAGATTGGATATGACGAATCCGGCTGTATTGATCTGGAAAAACTCAAGGGCTCAATGGACGAAGAGACAAGCGCTGTGGTCTTCCAGTCACCTAATTTTTTTGGTTCGATCGAGGATATACAAAAAATATCAGAAATGGCTCATCAATATAGTGCTTTATCAACGGCTGTAATAGCAGAACCGGTTTCTCTGGGTATTTTAGAAGCTCCAGGGATCCTTGGTGCAGATATTGTTACCGGTGAAGCCCAATCTTTTGGTATTCCTTTAAGTTTTGGAGGCCCTTATCTGGGATTTATGTCATGTCGGAAGGAGTTTATCCGTCAGTTCCCAGGCCGAATCGTCGGTGAAACACACGATGTTGAGGGGAAGAGAGGATATGTTTTAACTTTGTCCACTCGAGAACAACACATCCGGAGAGAACGGGCAACATCCAATATCTGTACTAATCAAGCCTTGTGCGCCCTCAGGGCTACGATGTTTCTTGAGACTCTTGGACAGGAAGGCTTCAGAGAGCTGGCATGGCAAAATTTACAAAAAGCCCATTATGCTAAAGGGCAGCTCAGTCAAATTAAAGGGATTTCTCTCAAGTTCAACGGAAATATTTTCAATGAATTTGTCTGCGAATTTCCCAAACCCTGGGAAGAAATAGAATCAATACTTCTAGAAAAAAAGATTATCATAGGGTATGGTTTAGAAAATGAATTCCCTGAACTTAAAAACTGCGCCGTGATCTGTGTGACTGAAACTCACAAAAAAGAAGATATCGATAAGCTGGCAGCGGTCCTTAAGGAAATAACTTGAGCAAAGATTTTGCATAGGGATGATTTAGAGAAAATAAAATGATTCGAGAACCGTTAATATTCGAAATAAGTGGAGAGGGAAAGAGAGGATTCCGACTCCCTCCCCTCGATATTCCCGTGACAATAAATCTCCTGAATGAGGTTCCTACCAGGGAAAAGGTTGACGGATTCCCTCAGGTTTCAGAAACAGAGATTGTCCGGCATTTTACCCGGCTGTCTCAAACGAACTACTGCGTTGACATCGGTTTCTATCCCTTAGGCTCCTGCACGATGAAGTACAATCCAAAAATCAATGAGAAAGTGGCCGCTATGGACTCATTTGTCCGCACACATCCATCCGTTCCTTTGAAATTTAGTCAGGGTAATCTCGAAATCCTAAAAACAACAGAGGAATTGCTTTCCGAAATTACAGGAATGGATGCGTTCACCCTTCAGCCTGCGGCCGGTGCTCAAGGAGAGTTGGTGGGAATGTTACTTATTCGGGCGTATTTGGAAGATTTAGGGAATCCAAGAAAAATTGTCCTCATTCCAGATTCAGCTCACGGGACTAATCCTTCCAGCGCTCACCTAAGTGGTTACACGGTTCAAGAGATCAAGTCAAATGAACGGGGGACCGTTGATGTCAATGACTTAGCCAGGATGATGTCTGAAGATGTTGCGGCTCTGATGATCACAAATCCCAATACTCTTGGAATCTTTGAAGACGAAATTAAGAAAATTGCCGGGATTGTCCACTCCAAGGGGGGTCTGGTTTACATGGATGGGGCCAATATGAATGCTCTCGTCGGACACTGCCGGCCAGGAGATATGGATGTCGATGTCATCCACCTCAATCTTCATAAGACGTTTTCCACACCTCATGGTGGGGGAGGGCCAGGTTCGGGTCCTGTGGGGATCAAGAGTATCTTGGAACCCTATCTTCCCGTTCCTTTGATTGAGAGGCATGGGGAGGGTTTGCATCTGAATTTCAACCCTTCCAAAAAAACCATTGGGAGAATCAGAGGCTTTTATGGGAATTTTTTAGTCATTGTCAAAGCTCTTACCTATATTTTATCTTTAGGTCCCCAAGGGTTGAGCGAGGTGGCGGAGATTGCTGTTCTTAACGCCAACTATATACGGAAAAATCTTGAGAAAGATTACCATCTCAAATATGACTCACCCACGCTTCATGAATGTGTTTTTTCGGATAAATTCCAGAAAGAACATGGTGTGTTGAATATCGATATTGCCAAACGCTTGATTGACTTTGGAATGCATCCACCCACGATGTCCTTTCCTTTGATCGTGCATGGAGCTTTGATGGTGGAGCCGACAGAGACAGAGAGCAAACGTGACCTTGACATGTTCATTGCGGCCATGAAGACTATAGCGATTGAGGCCAAAGAGAATCCCGAGGTGATCAAATCAGCCCCTCACGGTTCTTATGTCCGGCGTTTAGATGAAACAAAAGCGGCACGCCAACCTGTATTAAAATGGACTCCCGAGAGGACGGATTAATTGTGTCTTTGCAAAAGCTTATAATGAACCTCCAGAAATACTGGGCTGCTCAGGGATGCTATATTGCCCAACCCTATGATGTGGAGGTGGGCGCAGGGACGATGACTCCAGATACTTTTTTCAGAGTCCTGGATGACCGTCAATGGAATGTCGTCTACATCCAACCTTCGCGGAGACCTGCTGACGGCCGGTATGGGGACAATCCTCATCGTGTCCAGAAGCATCACCAGTGCCAGGTCATCATGAAACCATCTCCTCCAGATATACAAAATATATATCTGAAAAGCCTTGCGGCCTTGGGAATCGATATCCAGGACCATGATATACGGTTTGATGAGGATGACTGGGAGTCTCCAACAATAGGTGCCTGGGGTGTGGGATGGCAGGTTTTACTTGATGGTCTGGAAATCAGCCAGTTTACATATTTCCAGCAGGCCGGTGGAATTGACTGTTTTCCCGTACCAGCTGAAATCACATATGGCCTGGAAAGACTCGAGATGTTCCTGGAGGGGAAAGATAACATGTATGACCTTCAGTGGTCAGATGATGTCACATACAGAGACCTGCGCTACCGCGAAGAAAAAGAATTCTCAGAGTATAATTTTAATCAGGCCGACATCAAACTCCTTCGGAAGTCTTTCGCTCTGTATTCTAAAGAAGCTCAAAAACTCATTGATAAGGACCTTCTTTTGCCGTCTTACGATATGTGCCTGAAGTGTTCCCATCTGTTCAATCTGCTGGATTCCAGGGGAGCTGTGAGTGTGACCGAAAGAGTTAAACTGATTGCCGAGATCCGTGGACTGGTCAATCAAATCGCTCGGAAATTCACGTCGAAGGAGCCGTTGACCTAATGGAATTCCTGCTGGAAATCAACACAGAAGAGATGCCCGCTTCTCATATCCATGCGGCACTTACTCAGATGGAAGAAAAAATTCAAAATGAGTTGTTATCCGTCGATATCCGGATATCAAAATTAGATACATTTGGAACATGCCGGAGACTTATCGTTATGGGTGATTTTGGAGAGAGTCAAAAAGATAAGCTCGAGCAGGTTATTGGACCACCAAAATCTATAGCCTATTCAAAGGATGGCAAGCCTTCTCCGGCAGCTTTAGGATTTGCTAAATCCCAGGGAGTCAACATCAATACTCTCGAAGTTGTTCAGACTGAAAGGGGCGAATATCTTGGCCTAAATAAAATCAGTAAGGGAAAGATGACAAG
>JAZFSR010000326.1:0-3348 GCA_036446295.1 Candidatus Aminicenantaceae bacterium | reverse complement strand
CTTCCCGGATTGGAGGTTCTGAGAACAGTCCCATAAATTTGACCAACTGCTCCTGAAAAAACCGGCTTTCTTCTGTCTCCATCATGTCCTTTTCAGAGTCCCACAGGGTTATTGGGAGGCACGTGTTTGATTTTTTGTCACACAAGAATAGAGATCCCTTGTACCCCTTTTGGTTTTTGCACATGGGAATAACACTTTCTTTAAAAATCTTGACCGCTCTGTAGGTTTGATTTTCCTGGATATGCATCCTGAGGAGGCGTGCAAACATGATTTTCCTCCTTTGTTTTTGTGTCCCTCTTTACCTTTCCAAAATATATAACAAGTTAGTCATTCAATCAATGGCTTGATTTATATTGGGAAAAATCAAACGGATAAACTGAATTGAGTATTTTTACAATTGTTTTTCTTTGACAATTTCAATTTCTCGAAGATATAATCGTTGACGCCTTGGAATATCGAAAAATCCATTCTTGAATACACGGAGGAGGAATCATGAGTAAAGGGAAATTTTCATCCTTTGTAATAATTCTTTTTGTCTTGGCTCTCATCAGCTCTATGTCCTGTAAAAAGGAAGTGGCAGAACCCCTCCTCCCTGCAGACCTCGTTCTTCTGAATGGAGATATATACACCGTCGATGAGGACAATCCCAGAGCCCGGGATATGGTCATTACCGGGAACACAATCACCGCCATATTTAATGTTGATGGAGAAGCTGATAAATACATCGGTGAGAATACTCGAGTTATCGACTTGAAGGGGGCTTTTGTCACGCCGGGAATAATCGATGGACATGTCCATTACGGCCGGGCGGGGGCTCTAATCAACGATGCCAATTTAATGATGGTTTCCGATGAAGAGGGATTAAAGAAGGAAATTGTTCGGGTCGTAGAACTCCTGGCCAGAGACGAATGGATTACCGAGGGACTCTGGGGGGCTTACGAGCAGTGGGCTGCGGGGGATGCCGGTGAGACAGCGACTAGGAAGAGAAAAGCCTGGAGACCAACCCGGTATATGATCGATAATCTTTCACCAGAAAATCCTGTCTTTATCTGCCGATTTGATTACAAAGAATATATGGCCAATTCGGCCGCACTCAAAGCGGCCGGGATGGACGATAGTATATATAATGGTATGGTCATCGACGGGGACGGGAAACCGACGGGTGTGATTGTCAGGCCTTCTCCGGCATACGATATGATGAGCGAGGCCGTCAAGCCAAAATCCCATGAGCGCCTTCTTAACGAAAGCCGTGCGGCTCTCAAGGCTTTGAGGGAGGCAGGGATTGTCGAAGTCCACGACATCGAAAGACCGGATCAAACTTTGCGTTTCATTGAACTTCAGGACAATGGCGAGTTGACATGCCGCGTTTGGTTGAGGCCTGATCTGTTCCGGGGAAAACAACTTGGGGAAGATGGCTTCACCATGGGGCTTCATCCAAAAACCAAACAAAAAGATTCCTGGCTGAGGTACGGAGCGCTGAAAGGTTACATCGATGGGATTATGGGGACACACAGTGCTCTGTTTTTTGAACCCTATGATGATCAACCCGGCAATTACGGCCACTGGCGCCGCCACACTTCGGATGATGAAAGGATGCAGGTTCGCAATATGGAAAAGATGTACAACCTTATTAAAGAGGGGATTAAGGCGGGATTCGTGACGAATGTTCATGCGATCGGCACAAGAGGAGTTGCAGAGATGCTCGATCTCTACGAGCGGCTGAATAACGAGGGCGTGGATTTAACCGGATTCCGTGTGATCCATGCCCAGGTGATCCGTCCGGAGGATTTTTCCAGATTTAAGGCTCTCAATGTGATTGCCGAGGTCAATCCCTATCACATCTCTGACGATATGCGGTGGATGGAAGAACGCATCGGATATGAACGGAATAAGGGCGCATATGCTTTTAAATCACTCCTAGATAATGGAACCCTTCTGAGCTTTGGATCGGACTGGCCCGGCACGAGTGCGGCCCTTTACCATATGCACCCCAAATATCTCATCTATGCAGCGGTTGCCCGTAAAACATTGACAGGGGAACCCGAAGAGGGATGGTTCCCGGAACAACGAATCTCTGTAGAAGAGGCCATCAAGGCCTACACAATCAATAATGCCTACGCTGCATTCGAAGACGATATAAGAGGTTCCTTGGAAGTGGGGAAACTTGCCGATATCACGATATTTGACAGAAACCTAATTGAAATTCCAGAGGACGAGATCCTTCAAGCCGAAGTTATCTACACCATCGTCGATGGCAAGATTGTATTTGAAAAATAAATAAGAATTGGGGACAGTCCCCACTTTTCAAATCGAAAAGTGGGGACTGTCCCCAATTCTTATTGAAGGACAACTTTGATGCGGCCGGTGATGGCGATGGTGATTTTGTATTGTCCCCAGGAGTTGGTCACATAGATTGAAGCCAGGTTGGAGACCGTCCCCCCCGGGTGAAAGAGAGGGCTGTTATTGGCCGTGAAAGCCACGCCCTCTATAATGCTTTCCAGTTTAACTATCCACAAATTTTGATTTTCGTCGTATTGTTCGATTTTGTACATGGGGGAATCAAAACTGACTCTCACTTTTTCCCCTTTGAAAACGGCTTGGTAATGTGCATAGTTTAAACGTGATCTGATTTCCCAGGCTGCTTTTTTAAGTTTATATTTTGGAGACAGAGATAAAAGGGATGTGGATGAAAGCCCAATCATAATGGACAGGATAAAGAGGCAGATAAGCATTTCGAGGAGAGAAAATCCCGAGTTTGAAAAATTCCTGGAGTTATTTTTCATTCCAGTCTCTTATTTTCAGAGAGGAAATTGTCAGCACCGGGTGAGAAGTTTTTGGTGTATGAATGAGAAGATCGCTCTCGTTTATGAAGCGTTCGTCGAGTTTGACTTTAAGTGTATTTCCATTAGAGGTGTAATTGGCCGTTTGGAGACCTCCGAGAAGCTGCACGGTTTTGTCTTTACCTTCAATTAAAAATCCATCTCCCGAAGCAGTGAGAGAGGCGTTGATGACTAGGTTTTTCGGGGCGTCACTGTCTATGACAATTTGTCCTGCCTTTTTTGTCTCACTAAAGAAATCTTGCCCGGTTGCGAAGATGTTGAGCATAGATTTTGACTCTTTAATATAGGGAATGCCCTCCTGCCACTTGAGCCCTTGTTGAATGAGGTGAGAAGAAATAGTGACCGTGTCAGATGAAATGAATGTGAGGTTAACTCCATTGAGAAGGCTGGGGATTTCTTCATCAAAGACGAGTTCGGCCTGTCCTGATGAGTTCATAATTCCTCCGCCGAGTGAGTGTATGTCTCCATTGACAATCACAATTCCCTCTGGGATATCGTCGAAAAACTG
>JAZFSR010000325.1:0-6579 GCA_036446295.1 Candidatus Aminicenantaceae bacterium | reverse complement strand
ATAGGAAACTTCATTTCTGAATTTTTCATAAAGTATTTCAATCATTTCGGGACTCTTCTTTTACTTGTCGGGCTGCTCTTTTTGTTTCTGATCTTCTCCACTCGGCTTTCCATCAGAAGAATATTTAAAAGCCTTCTGCATCTATTTAGATTTGTCTTCAAAGAAGTTAGAATCCGCATTACACGCTACCAGAAGCAAAAGAAACGCAAGAAGATGCGGGAACGTGTGATAAAGAAATACTCTCCACCCGTGAAAAAAGAAAAAAAATCTAAACGGCTTCAAATAGGCGGTGAGAAGAAATCGCCCAAGAAAAAACTGGCTTTTAACAAACCCAAAGAGCCTCCCTCTCCGGAAAAATTTCTTTTTCCGGAAATGCAAAAAAGAGGGGATTATATCTTTCCTCCTATCAATTTCCTCGAACCGGGAAAAGAGATCGAAAAGATCAACAAGAATGAACTCTTCGAAAAAAAACAGCTCATCGAAGAAAAACTTCTCGAGTTCAAAGTCGCAGGTGAAGTTCTGGAGTACCATCCCGGCCCTATTTTAACCACATACGAATTTTTTCCTCATCCTGGAATAAAAGTCAGCCAGGTCGCAAACCTCGCCGAAGATCTTTCTCTCGCCCTAAGAGCCGAAGCCGTGAGGATCCAAAGGATTCCAGGGAAATCCTCTCTTGGAATTGAAGTCCCCAACAACAGGCAGGAGCTCATACGGATTAGAGATATTATTCAATCTGAACAGTTCGTCAAGTCCCCCTCCAAATTGGCCATTGCTTTGGGAAAAACCATTCATGGCGAAGTTTATATCACGGACCTCGCCGTCATGCCTCATCTCCTCATCGCAGGAGCTACAGGATCGGGAAAAAGTGTCGCCCTTAATTCCATCATTTGCAGCATCCTTTACAAAGCCACTCCGGATGAAGTCAAACTGATCTTGATCGATCCAAAAAGACTGGAATTTTCCGTTTTTGAGGGAGTCCCTCACCTCTTATGTCCTATCATCAAAAATCCAAAAAAAGCAGAGGCAGTCTTACAGGATGCGATAAAAAAAATGGATGCCCGGTACCAACAGCTTGGTAAAATTGGCGTCCGCAATATCGGACAATACAATCAGCGCGTCCAGAAAATTCTCAAGGAAGACAAAGGAAAACTGACAGAAGAGGAAAAGAAAAACCTCAAGCCCCTCCCCTATATTGTCATCATCATCGACGAGTTGGCGGAATTGATGATGATTGGCGCCCAAGAAGTCGAGTACTGCATCGCCCGCCTTGCCCAACTTGCACGAGCCGTCGGAATCCATCTTGTCATGGCTACACAGAGACCGTCAACTGACGTTATCACAGGAACGATTAAAAACAATTTCTCCAGCCGCATATCCTTCCGTGTCCCTTCAAAAATCGACTCGCGCATCATCCTCGATTCTGCCGGTGCCGAACAGCTTCTTGGAAGAGGAGATATGCTTTTCATGCCCCCTAATTATCCCCGTATTCTCCGCCTCCACTGTTCTTTTATCACTCTCCCTGAAGTCAATAGAATCGTCAAGTTTGTTAAAGAACAAAGGGAGCCTGAGTTCGATGAAAAAATTGTGCGGGTACTCAAAAGCCCCGTCGGATATGTCGAAGAAGACCCTGGCGAAAAAGATCCTATTTTTGATAAGGCAGTGGAGCTGATCATCCATACCGGGCAGGCCTCGGCTTCCTATCTACAGAGAAAATTGAAACTGGGATATGCTCGGGCAGCCAGGGTCATAGATCAGATGGAACAGGAAGGTATAGTCGGTCCCTCAGAAGGAAGCAAGCCTAGAGAAATTTTAATCGACCGTGACGCTTACATGAGACAGCTGGACGGGGAGGAATGATTGTCCTCGAGAAAAAAACATAAAAGAGAGGCCAAGAAGGCCCTCGAGTCCGAAACTCTCCAGAAAGCCCTGGAAAAAGCCTCTGCCCAACATTTTTCAAAATTTTCCCGGACACGGCACGACATACCTTGGGACAAGTATAAAGACAATGCCAGGAAAATTCGAGAGAAAAACCTCATGCGGCTTCCCGAACTTATCCAAAGATTCAAAGAAGAAGCGGAAAAATCCGGATCCATCATTCACCTGGCTTCTGATGTCCAGGAAGCTCTCACGGCCATAAAAAACATAACCGTGTCCAACAACAGCCGTTTGATTGTTAAATCCAAATCCATGGTGAGCGAAGAAATTGAACTCAACAGACATCTGGAGGAGTGGGGACACACGGTGGTCGAAACAGATCTCGGAGAATGGATCGTCCAACTGGCCGGAGAAAGACCTTCCCATATCACAGCGCCAGCGCTGCACAAAACAAAAGAAGATATCGCCGAGCTCCTCAGTCAGAAATTGGGCATAGAAGTCGCTCCCGATGCCCAGGGCATCGTAAAGCTCGCTCGCAGGGAGATGCGCAAATATTTTTCAGAAGCGGATATCGGGATATCCGGGGCAAATTTCGCTGTCGCCGAATCGGGAACGCTCGTCCTGGTCAGCAATGAAGGAAATGCTAGACTGGTCACCTCTCTTCCGCCCATACATATCGCCATCGTGACGACAGAGAAATTTGTCGAAACCCTGGAAGAAGCAACAGCCCTGGTTAAAACTCTTATCGCGGCTTCCTCCGGGATGAAAATGACATCCTATATCTCGTTCATCACAGGGCCGAGCCGCACTACAGACATCGAAAAAGAGCTCATCATAGGGGTTCATGGACCTCGGGAAGTCCACATCATCATCCTTGATAACGGCAGGCTTAAAGCCCGTAAAAACAAAGACTTGAATCAGACACTCTACTGCCTGAAGTGTGGGGGATGCATGCTGGTCTGCCCTGTTTTTTTGTCCTTGGGCGGCCATGCGTATGGAGGGCCGGTCTATCCTGGAGGGATAGGTCTGCTCCTCACCGAAGTTTTGGACTCATTTGAACTGTCAAAATCATTGCTGGACTTTTGCGCCGACTGCAAGAAATGTGAAGAATTCTGCCCGGTTGGGATTCCTGCAGGCGAACTTCTTTGTAAACTCAAAGAAAAAAAGGGGGCTTTTTTTTGGGAAAAGACCCTCTCAATGTTTTTCAGAAACAAGGCCGCCTCTGAATTTGGAGCAAAATTGTTGAATGTTCTCCAAAAACTCTGGATAAAGGATGGCTACCTGAAAAAGCTTCCCTTTCCCTGGACTAAGGGCAAAAACTTCCCCGCCATCAGCAGAAGGAAAATCGATGACCCCAAGTCTAGGAATAATGGAAAGACTATTTATTTCTTTCAAGGATGCCTTACTAAAAATTTTTTCCCCGAACTCCGGGAAGCGGTTTTATCCAGTCTTTCATTTTACGGTTATCGAGTTTTCATCCCTGAAGAACAAATGTGTTGTGGGGCTCCCAGCCTCCATCTTGGACAGACAAAAGATGTCCAAACGCTTTTCCAGAAAAATTGGGACTCCTTCAAGAAAGAAAATCCTGACTACATCCTGACTATCTGTCCTACCGGCACGGCCATGCTGACAAAGACCTACCCCAAACTGGACCCGGCTTTTTCTCCTTGGATTAAAAAAATCTATAGTTTCTCAGATTTTCTCGTTAAAAAAGGGCTCATAGAAAACATGGATGGAAAAAAGGATGTGCTCTACCATCACCCCTGCCATAATCTCAATGATCTTAAAATAAAAGACGAGCCATTAAGCGTTCTCAGGGGTTCAGGCTACAATCCCATAGAAGAAGAGGAGCCATTCTCCTGCTGTGGATTCTGCGGAGTTTTTTCAATGAAAAATCCCGATATTTCATCTCGAATGTGGCAGAAGAAGAAAAATAAAATCCTTGAAAACCAGACAAAAACAATAGCTTCGGATTGTCCCGGATGTCTGCTTCAACTCAAGGCTTCTCTAAAAGGGGATAAAGACACATATGATATTAGACACACTGCCGAATTTTTAGCTGAGGCTGTCACACGGAGGGGAAATTAGCCTGATTTTGTTTGGAAGGAAATTTCAGTTCGTGAAATTTTTATGCATGTTGATTGGGACCACATGTTTCCAGCAGCTCATATCCCTGTTCACGGTACCGCTGCTCTATTAATGAGAAATATTTTTCTTCATTGGTGAGGTGACAAATTCGCTCATCATTTATCAGTCTTGTTTCTTCCATGACTATTCTCCTTATCTCTCTCAAATTTAGTCGTAAGGACTCCGTGATGATTGAAAACAAGTTGAGAAATATATTTTTCAACTTTCCCAACGTATCTTCGACTAAATTAATAAAAGTAAAAGACCATGAGACTACAAACCAACGGCACTCTTGTTTCACCTCATCCCAACTTATATAATAAGGATGTTGTGAGGAAACATGACCCACCGCTCAACATTGATGAGATCGTAGCCAAATTCAGACCCATCATAAGCTTCAAAGTCAAAAAATCCATCGGCGCTCACACTCCCGAATGGGAAGATGTTGTCAACGAAGTTTTGATCAATGTTATCGAAAAATTAGAAAAGTCGGAATTCCGCGGAGACTCATCGATAGGGACTTTTATCTACACGATCACAAGCCGGAGGATCATCGATTATATCCGACGAAAGAGCAACGTCCTGAAATATGCCCCTGAACCCATTCCTTTTTCCAACCCTCACCAAGATGTTGAAGATGAAGAGCGTGCCGAACACATGGCTAAGCTGCTGGGACAGCTTAAGCCAAAGTACAAAGAAGTCTTATTCCTTTACTATTATAAGGATCTCTCCCGTGAGGAAGTCGCAGCTCATTTAAACATCACGCCCAGACGAGTCAGCGAACGTGTGAACTATGCCCAGAAACTTCTGAGAAAAATGGTGATAAAATGAATATTTATTCAATTTTATTTACGCTCAAAACGACTAATGGGTTGATGGTAATACAGAGGTGATGGATATGAAAGAATGCAATTATGAAAATCGTATCGACGATTATTTGCTTAACCGAATGACAGAGGAAAAAAAGGAAATGTTCGAAATCCATTTTTTCAACTGCCCCGACTGCTTCGAAAAAATCGAAGAACGCAACTCCCTGATTTCGGTTATCAAATCCAAGGGAAACAAGATTTTTCATGACCAGAGAAAAGAAACAGAAACGGAAACGGAAACCGAAGGAATAAGAACACAAGCACGAGCACGGAAACTGGAACGAAAATCAGTTTTTGAAGGATTGTTCTCCTTTCTCACACCCAAACAGTGGACCATGGCCGCCATCTCAGCCTGCGCCCTTCTTGTCGTGTTTATTGGGGTTGCCCCTAATCTCAAATCTCCAACCCCTCAATTTGTAATGGACAGCCATTCTGTCAGAGGGGATTCACTGGCTCTGCTTTCTCCGGTCAAAAACACTCAAACTATCCCTTCAGAATTCAGGTGGGATAATCTTGGTGAGGGAGTAGAATACAAAATCTACCTCTACAAAGACAACCTCCTTTGGAGTGCCTCCACAACAGGTGCGTCCATCTCTCTCCCTAAGGATGTGAAAGACCTCATGAAGGCCGGCGAAAATTATTCCTGGGAAGTGAAGGCTTTTTCTCGGGAAGGAAGTCTCATCGCAGCCTCAAACAAAGTGCGGTTTCAAATCGATTCACACCTATAAAGCCCCCCTTTTTCATTCCGCCAAGAGGATATCCTCCCCGGATATCCTCTTTCTAATTTCTAGTTTCTAGTTTCTAGTTTCCTTTTTTTTTACCTTTCACCCCTCGTCGACTTTTTCTTCTTCGGAATAAAGCCGGCCGTGGCTTTCATCTTCGAATGCGAGGCAGCACATCAACCGGCCGCATAATCCTGAAATTTTTGTGGGATTTATTACAATTTTCTGCTTTTTGGCCTTCTGAATAGTCACGGGCTCAAAGCTCTTCATGAAGCTGGCACAGCAGAGATGACGTCCACAAACACCCAATCCACCGACCATCTTAGCTTCATCCCGAACTCCAATCTGGCGCATTTCTATACGCATTCTAAATTCTTTAGCCAAATCTTTAACTAGCTGTCTAAAATCGACACGGCCGTCTGCCGTATAATAAAATATTCCTTTTTTTTCATTAGAAAAATACCTCACCTTGACTAATTTCATCGGCAGGTTCCGAAACTTTATCTTTTCCAGACAAAATGCAAACGCATTCTCTTCTTTTTTTTCGAGTTGGGAAAATTTCTCTTCATCCTCAATGGTGGCTTTACGAACAATTTTTACAGCATCCTGGGAAGATTTGGGCGTCTCACAAACTAAGCGAGGGGAATGAATGACAGCGGCAAGCTCTTCTCCCAAATCAATCTCAATAATACACATATCTCCCTTTTTTAGATCTTCGTCTCCCTTTTTGGCTCGGTAAACTCGGCGGAATCGTTCCGACATGACACATATTATTTCAGACATAATGCTTATCCATAAAGTACGAAAACAGAGAACTCATGAGAAGATTCACATTAAGATTTTTCTGCAAAGCATAAAGACTATAGTCTATTTTACTCAAGATATCCAGGGCCTGTTCTAAACTCAGATACCCGGATGTCTCCTGTAAATCCTGTTCATAATCAGGATTCATAAGGTGGCTCAAATCCCCTTCTTCTTTGAACACG
>JAZFSR010000324.1:0-2656 GCA_036446295.1 Candidatus Aminicenantaceae bacterium | reverse complement strand
TATAACACGGATTCAATTTGAGGATTTGACCAAAGATCTGGTGAACGATTCCATCCCATATATTGACCAGGCTCTCCAGGACTGCCAGCTTTCGGTCGATAACATCGATAAAGTTATTCTTGTCGGTGGACAGACAAGGATGCCTTTTATCAAGGGGAAAATCGCAGACTATTTTGATAAAGAACCTGTTGAACACCTAAGCCCTGAAGAAAGCGTTGCTTTGGGAGCGGCTGTTCAATCGGGCTTTTTAAGTGGGGAGAGGAAGGAGCTTGTGCTTCTTCTTGATGTGACACCGCTTTCTTTAGGGATTGAGACAGAAAACAATTCTTTTGTAAAAATTATAGAAAAAAACACCACTATACCCACAGCAAAAACGATGGCATTCACGACCGTCGAAGATAACCAGAGAAGAGTCAAAATTCATGTGCTTCAAGGAGAGAATGATACGGATGCGGAAAATACTTCCTTGGCGGTTTTTGACTTGGTCGGGATAAAACCAGCGCCGGCGGGCGTTCCCCAAATTGATGTAAGGTTTGAAATCGATGTCGATGGGATTGTAAAAGTGACAGCCAAAGATGTGGCGACGGATAAAGAACAGCACATTGAAGTCAATCCTTCTTCTGGATTGACTCAAGATGAAATGAAATTCATTGTCGAGAGAACTCGTCTTGATGAAATGGAAGCAAAGGAAAAAAAGAATGACTGATCAGGATTATTATGAAACCTTAGGTGTTGAACCGACTGCAGCCGCAGGGGAGATAAAGAAAGCTTATCGTCAGATGGCCATGAAATATCATCCTGATAGAAACCCGGGGAATAAGGATGCCGAAGAAAGATTTAAACAAGCGGCTGAGGCCTACAGTATTCTTATTAATGAGGAGAAAAGGTCGATATATGACCAGTATGGACATTCCGGCCTGCGTGGAGAGGGTTTTGGCGGTTTTTCCAGCTTCAATTCTTCAATTTTTGAAGATTTTGAAGATATTCTAGGGAATTTTTTTAATATCGGATTTGGTGACATTTTCGGATCACGGGGACGCTCGCGTCAATCTTTTTCGCAGAGGGGGCGAGACTTAGCCCTGGAAATAGAAGTGACATTAAAAGAAGCTGCATTTGGAGTGGAAAAAGAGGTTAAAATTAACCGCACTGAACTCTGTGATGTGTGCGCAGGCTCCAGGATGAAATCAGGCACACAAAAATCTATTTGCTCTCAGTGCGGGGGAAAGGGACAAGTGCGCTATCAGCAGGGATTCTTTGCCATCTCGAGAACGTGTTCAGCATGTCGAGGTGAAGGTGAAATTATCGCATCTCCATGTACTAGATGTAGGGGGACCGGTAAGTCAAAAGAAAATAAGGTTTTGAATATCAAAATTCCCCAAGGTGTTGATAATGGAATGAAACTCCGGATTGAAAAAGAGGGAGAGGCCGGAGATAAGGGTGCGGCTAGGGGAGATCTGTTCGTGATTATCGATGTCAAAAAACATAAATTTTTTGAACGAGACGGGAATAACCTGTTCTGCCAAATTCCCATTTCTTTCACCCAAGCGGCTCTTGGGACAAAAATCGAACTTCCTACTCTCACGGACTCTGAGCTGCTTAAGATTCCGGCCGGAACACAGCCCGGAGATGTGATTAAAATTAAAGGTCATGGTGTTAAAGACCTTCACAGTTATAGAAAGGGGGATCTGTTTGTTAAACTTGAAGTCAAAATTCCTGTCAATTTGAGTAAAAAGGATAAGGACCTCCTCAGGCAATTCGCCAATTTAAGAGGTGAAGAATTGGACATGGTAGATAAAAGCTTTATGGACAAATTAAAAAATAAAATTCATTAGAGAACGAATTGACCGTGAACCGTTTTTTTATAAGAAAAGACCAACTCCATTTTCCTCGAGCTGTTCTTACAGGAGAAGAACACCATCATCTCAAATCAGTCGTACGCATCCATCCTGAAGAGGAGGTGTGGTTATTCGATGAAGAGGGCATGAGCTACTTGGCTAAAGTCGAGGAGCTAAGCAAAGACAAGACCCATCTGTATATACTTAAAAAAATAACACAGAAGAGATTTCTTTCCCGGGTAACATTGGCCCAAGCTTTCATCAAACCGAACAAGATGGATCTCATCGTTCAAAAAGCAACCGAGTTGGGAGTGATGTCTATTATTCCTGTGGTGACAAGCCGAACATTGGTCAAGCTGGAACATCACATGGACAAGAAGCTCATACGTTGGAAAAGAATCGCGCTTGAAGCCGTCAAGCAGTGTGGAAGAAATATCCTTCCTGAGATTCAATCTCCACTGACTTTAGACACTTTTCTAAAAAAAACAGGAGAAACGAAGAGGCTCTATTTGAATCCAACGGCGGATCGGTATTTTAGAGATGTCTTGATTCAATTTTCTAACAAAGAGTCTCCGCGTCCACCGGATTCTGTTGTTGTTCTGAATGGCCCTGAAGGCGGCTGGACAGATGATGAAGAAATAGATATATTGAGACATGATTTTGAAGCTGTTAATCTTGGATCCAACATATTGAGATCTGAGACGGCTGCCATTGCCGCTACAGCCATGATTAATCATTTTTGGAATCAATAGAATGTTTTTACAAGGGCAGAAAGTCGGAAAATACAAAATCATTCGCTCACTGGGAAGTGGAGGTTTTGG